>JAFTSR010000164.1 GCA_017467225.1 Clostridia bacterium
ACAGAACCGTTCAAACCCCATCCCTTTTTCCATAAGTTTTTTGAAGTGGGGGTACGGGGGAGAAACTGTTTTTCAAAAAAAGTTTCTCCCCCGCTTCTTTTTTCTCCAAACCCCTTGACAAACCTGTCTATTTGTGATAGACTATATGCGTAGTCTACTGATAATAGACAAAAAGGAGGTAGCAATATGGAAGACGGAAAATTGGGTGTGGTGGAGAGTCGCTTTGCGGACATCGTCTGGTCGCACGCGCCGCTGAGCACCCGTGCGCTGGTCGAAATTTGCGAGCATGAGCTGAACTGGAAGCGCACGACCACCTACACGGTGCTCAAAAAGCTGTGCGAGCGCGGCCTGTTTCAGACCGAAAACAGCACGGTGAGTGTGCTTGTGGAAAGAGCGGATTTTTACGCTATGCAGGGCGAGCGGCTGATCGAGGAAAGCTACGGCGGCTCGCTGCCGGCCTTTTTGGCGGCATTCACCTCGCGCAAGCGTCTGACTGGCGAGGAAATTGCCGAAATCCGCCGCATGATCGACGCATATGAGGAGGAAAAATCATGAGCAGCGTATTTTTGCGCGTATGTAATCTGGCGCTGACGGCAGGCTGGGTGGCGCTCTTTGTCATGGCGGCGCGCCTTGTGCTGCGTCGTGCACCGCGGCGACTGACCTGCCTGCTTTGGGCGGTGGTCGCTCTGCGCCTTTTGCTGCCGTTTTCCTTCCAAAGCATGTTCAGCCTGATCCCGTCGGCGCAGCCGCTGCCCGAGAATATTGCAACTGCACCCGTGCCGCAGATCGATTCCGGCATCGCGGCAGTCGACCGCGTGGTCAATCCCGTGCTGTCCGAGACGCTAACCCCCACCGTGGGCGCGAGCATCAACCCGATGCAGCTTCTGCTTGCCGTCGGCTCGGTGCTTTGGCTGGTTGGTATCGCTGCCATGCTGATCTGGGCTGCGGTTTCTTATCTTCGCATCCGCCGGCGCGTGCGCGTGTCGCTGGCGACCGACGATGGCGTGTATCTGTGCGACGATATTGACACGCCGTTCATTTTGGGCATCTTCCGTCCGCGCATCTATCTGCCGTCGGCGCTGTCCGAGGACGCAAAGGACTACGTCATGGCGCACGAGCGGGCGCATCTGCGTCGGCTTGACCATCTTTTCAAGCCGCTTGGCTTTGTGCTGCTGTCCGTTTATTGGTTCCAGCCGCTTTTGTGGGTGGCCTACGTGTGGCTGTGCCGCGACATTGAAGCGGCGTGCGACGAGTGCGTCATCCGCGACATGGACGGTGGCGACCGTAAGCGCTACTCCGAGGCTCTGCTCACTTGCAGCGTGCGAGGACGCGCCATTTCCGCCTGTCCGTTGGCGTTTGGCGAGGTGGGTGTCAAGGCGCGTGTGCGCGCCGTGCTCAACTACAAAAGGCCGGCGTTCTGGCTGATTTTAGCTGCCGTGCTGCTGTCGATCTTCCTGACCGTCGCGCTGCTCAGCGACCCGTGGCAGACGCCTGCCGATGCTTTGGAGATCGGCACAAGCTGGGCGGACGAGGACGGTGTCCTGGAGCTGACGGTGCACGAGCATTTTGAAATTCTCGGAACACTCAAGATCGGCGACGAGGCGCAGGATGTACGAATGGTCTTCCGCGAGCGATATGCCGAAATTTACCGCATGGGCGACACGGATTACGACCATCCGCTGCTCAAATGCGGTCTGCGCGTGCGTGGCAGACGCATGCACCTGATCGTCCGCGAGGACGCAGCAAACACGGGATTGACTCGCCTTGTACTGAATAGCTGCGTGCTTGACCCTGCTATATCACAAATTTCCCAAGATATTCATACCGAATACGAGGGCATTTATTTAGATATTGACTATTTCGAAAATCGAGAGGGTGAGACACCGACGCTGCACACAAGCTGGCATAATGACACCGCTGATGTAGAGGCAATGTACGGCGAGCCCTACGCCATTGATTATTGGAACGGCAGCGATTGGATTGATCTGACACCGCCTAACATGTCATTCGCGCTGCCGGGATATCTGCTTTCCCCCGGTGAGAGCCGCGAGAAAACGTATTCCACAGAGCCCTTTGATCTGCCTTTAGCAGGTCGCTACCGCCTGCGCAGCAGCTTTTCGATACAAAATTTGCCCTATAAGGAATGGTTCAAGACGGGAAACAACTACGAAACGTGGGTGGAGTTTGAAGTCAAGGAGGGGGAGTGGGGCGTGCAAACGGACGAGGAGACCAAGCTTGCACGACTGAAGGAATGGTATCCTGAATACTTCGAGCTTGACACGACGAACGGCGTGACCGTATATGTCTGGCAGATGGCCGCTGGCTCATACTCCTGTGGACTTTTGGCGGGATCGCCGGATTCACATGAGGATCAGGAGGTTTTGCTTCTTGGTACAGCTGGTAAACCAAGTACGACGATCGAAAATATGAAGATCATTCTGCGTTCTTACGGTCTGCCGAGTGACAAGATACATATTGAGGCTACGAAAATGATGTATTCCAGTTATTTTTACAAAATAGATGATGCATATATCTGGAGCATCAGAAACAAATTTGGGGAAGATTCCGTTATCTTTGATTTGGATAGGGACGGCCAGCAGGAGTTCGTGAGTATTTTTCCCGGCTTCCCGGTCAGTGAGGGCTCCCTCCGCCTTTATGTGTATGATACAAGTAACAATCAGCAGGAGTATGCCGGCGTGTTTGAATCACCTCTCGTGTCGATGTGGCTGGAGCTGATGAGTGACGGTAAATTATATCTGTGCAGCACGGAGCATTTCAGCGACAAATATCATCGCTACGACGTCACCATGCAAGACGGCGTGGTGTCCATCACGGAGAACGGTGTGCCGATTGGGGGAGAAATTGGGGAATAAAGCAAAAGACGGGGGAAACTTTTGTGAACAAAAGTTTCCCCCGAACCCCCTTCCAAAAACTTATATCATTTTTTGGCTGAATTTGTGACGGTTCTGTTCTGAATAAGCGAATCGGTCGTCCTTGTGGGGCCCCTCCCCCACTCGATAGCAAAAGGGAAAGGACGCGCCGCCCAAACTACATTCCTATCCCCTTTTTCATAAGTTTTTTGAAGTGGGGGTACGGGGGAGAAACTTTTTTGAAAAAAATTTTCTCCCCCG
>JAFTSR010000165.1 GCA_017467225.1 Clostridia bacterium
ACAGTCATCAACGGCAGTCCCAAGGGGAAATACAGCATTACGCTGCAGACGGTTCTGTATTTGCAGCGCAAATATCCGCAGCATGTCTTCGAGGTGCTGCACGCAGGTCAGCGCATCAAGGCACTGGAAAAGGATTTCAGCGAGGCAAAAAAACTGCTTGAGTCAGCGGATGCGGTGCTGTTTTCCTATCCGGTATATACCTTTTTGGCACCCTCGCAGCTGCATCGGACCATCGAGCTGATGAAAGAGAACGGCGTCAATCTGACGGGCAAATACGCGACGCAGATCTCAACCTCCAAGCACTTTTATGATATAACCGCGCACAAGTACATTGAGGAAAATGCGCTGGATCTGGGTATGCGCTACATCCGCGGTCTGTCTGCGGATATGGAGGACCTTCTGAGCGAAAATGGACGCAAGGATGCCGAAAAATTCTTCGACCGCTTCCTTTGGTCGGTGGATGTCGGCGTTTATGCCTCTGGCGGGATGCAGGTGCCTTTCTCGGACAGCGTGCCCGCAACTGTTCCGTCAACACAGTCGGAAAAGAGAGAGGACAAGGGCGTTGTCATTATCACCGACAATACGGATGCCTCCTCCAATCTGCGCGCCATGATCTCGCGCTTTTGTGCGATACTGCCCTATAAGACCCGCGAGGTCAATATTTCCGAGTATCCTCTGTCCGGCGGCTGCCTTGGCTGCTTCCGCTGTGCGGTTTCCGAAAAATGCGTCTACCGGGACGGCTTTGACACGTTTTTGAGGGAGAATATTCAGAAAGCTGATGCTATCGTTTACGCCTTTACCGTCTCGGATCACTCCATGGGCGCGCGTTTCAAGATGTATGACGACCGAAATTTCTGCAACGGCCACCGCACGGTCACCGTCGGTATGCCGGTGGGCTATCTTGCCTCGGGCGATTATGCTACCGAGCATAATCTGCAGACGGTCATTGAAGCGCGTGCCGAGACAGGCGGAAATTTCCTTTGTGGCGTTGCGACGGATGAGCAAGCGACTGACGCACAGATCGATGCGCTGGCAAAAAGCCTGACATTCGCTTTGGAAACAGGGCACACCGCGCCGCAGAATTTCTGGGGTGTCGGCGGTATGAAGATATTCCGTGATCTGATCTATCAGATGCGCGGCATGATGCGCGCCGATCATAAATTTTATAAGAAACAGGGAATTTACGATTTCCCACAAAAGAAGCGGCTGACCTCCATGAAAATGTATCTGGTTGGTGCGTTGCTTGCCAATGAAAAGATACTTGCCAAGATGGGCAACCGCATGAACGAGGGCATGCTGGCACCGTATAAAAAGCTGTTTGAACGTATGGATAAAGAAAAATCGTGCGAAACAAAGGGGAAATAAGCATGAGAATTGGTATCAGTCCGGGAGACTTTACTTGCTTTGGAGAGGCGCGTTACTCTGTGCTGCGCGAGGCCGGATTTGACTGTGTTGATTTCAGCATGGCGGATACGGAGTCCGGTTTGTATCTGCTGACCGGAGATCAACTGGATCGTGCCATTGCTCATGAGAGAAAATTGGCTCAAGAGGCCGGAATTGAAATTGCACAGGTGCACGGTCCGTGGCGGTGGCCGTCACGCGATGTGACTGCGGAGGACAGGGAAGAGCGTCTGGAAAAGATGATTCGCTCCATCCGCATGACCGCAAAGCTTGGCTGCAAGCATTGGGTCGTGCATCCCATCATGCCGTTTGGTATTGAGGAACTTGGCAGCGAGCTTGCGCCAAGGACGTACGAAATGAATATCGAATTCATGCGCAAGCTGCTGGTTGTGGCGCACGAAGAAGGTGTCATGATATGCCTTGAAAATATGCCGATGCCTCGTTTTTCCTTGGGAAGCGTGCAGGCAATTTTGGATTTTGTGCAAAAGATCGATGACCCGAATCTCAGAATATGTCTGGATACGGGGCACGTTTCGGTATTTCCTTTGCATTCGGTTGGCGATGCAGTGCGAAAGCTGAAGGACAAGATCTGCGTGCTGCACGTTCACGATAACAGCGGACGCGGTGACGAGCATCTTCCTCCGCGTGCGGGAATTATTGACTGGGACGATTTTGTCCGGGGACTGCGCGAGATCGGATATGATGGCGTTTTTTCACTGGAGCCCTCCTATCGCGCCGCTCAGACGCCTGCCGAAAAGCAGGATTACTATGTGGCGTTAGCTTCTCTTGCGTCGGATTTGCTGAAAAAGTAAAGCAATCGGTTAAACTGCACAAAAGCAAATTGCTAACAAATGATGAATTTTATGTGTTAAAATGTGAATTTTTCATTGACAAATTGTGAATTGCATGTTATAATTAGTCGTGATGTGTATCTTTTTGTCACACACACTATAATACTTCTATAAGGAGGAACATTCCAATGTTCAAGAGAGTACTTTCCCTGTGCCTTGCTCTTCTGATGGTTGCCGCTATGGGTCTTTCCATGGTCTCCTGCAGCGATTCTGATGACGATTTCAAGCTTGGCGTTATCCTGCTTCATGACGAAGCTTCCACCTATGACCTTAACTTTATCGAGGCTGTTGAGCGCGCTGCTGCTGAGCTCGGTCTGGACGAGACGCAGGTCATTTACAAGAAGAACATCCCTGAGTCCAATGCTTGCTACGAGGCCGCTGCTGACCTTGTTGACGAGGGCTGCGATGTTATCTTTGCTGATAGCTTTGGCCA
>JAFTSR010000166.1 GCA_017467225.1 Clostridia bacterium
CCGTAAAAGAATTATCCCCATTATCTTGCGGTCTTTGCAGCATCCTGTCAGCACCCCGAAAAGCCCTGAACACGGCATAGGCAAGCGGTTTTCCCCTGTATCGCCGCGCTTTTTCGCCGCTGTGAGAACACCCAAAATCCAAAAGTCAAGTTACAATATTGGCACCATTATCTTGTGTCACGGCGCAAGGAATCCCGACAAGAATTCACCGTTTGTATAAAATTTATCACCAAAGCAAAAAGGCTTGCCAACCGCACAAGCCTTTCCGTTAAGTCAATTCTGCATTAACACCGCGTACGCCGTCGCCGGTGATAACGGCGGCAAAACCCGAATGCCGAGCGCAGCAAACGCCTGCTTGCTTTCGTAGGCAAAGCCCTCCTCGGCGCCGGTGAGATAGAGCGGCACCTCCTGCTTTGCCGCGGCATGGCAAAACGCCCGAAAGTCGTTGTCGGCGGTGGGAAGGGTGCCGGAATGGTAGCCCTCCAACAGTACCGCGCCGACGTTTTCAAGCGACGGCAGCGCCATATCGGGATGGACGCGCAGCCACAGCACCCTGCCGTTTTTCCGCGGCAGCGAGACCGGAAGAACGTCCTCGACAAAATCGGGATTGCGCAAAACTCTTCCGTCGCGGATTTCGGCGTAAACCACGCCATGCAGACTGCGCACCGCGTCGTCATAGGGCAGATGGGGCAGCACACGGGTAGCGCGGTGAATTTTCGGCAGCTCGCCGCTGTTCCGATAGGCGACGAAAACACCTCTTTCTCCTCCCCCGCGCAAGAAATCCACGGCGGCGCGGAAATTTGCCAAGCCGTTGGAGCGGCTGTCCGTGAGCGGATACGCCGCCGAGACCAGCACCACCGGCGTTTCGCACAAACCGAGCCGCACGCCGAGTGCCGCCGCCGTATAGGGCAGGGTATCGGTGCCGTGAGTAACGATGACGCCGTCGCACGGCGGCGCGTTGCGAATACACCCGACCAGCGCGTCCCAATGCGGCGCGGCAAGGTTTTCGCTGAGAATAAAGTACGGAGACGCCGTTTCAAACGCCGTCTCCCGATCAAATTTCCGATAGCCGCGCAGCAGCAGCGAGGTGCTGCCGCTGTCGGGAGAGAGCACGCCGTTTTGAGCGGAACAGGCGCTGGTGCCTCCCGTAAAAATCACAAATAGCTTCATTTAGTCTACGCTGATATCATTCATGACCATACCGGTCGTCATTTTCGGATAGAAATACGTCGATTTCTGCGGCATCTTCTCCCCCTCCGCCGCCACGTCGCGGATTTCGGTGACACGGGTGGGATTGAGGATGAAGGAACAGCAGAAGTCGCCCTGATCGACGCCCATAATCGCCTCGGAGAAGAACTTGGTGTAGGTCAGGTTAATCTGTGCCGCCATATTCTTTTTGTCGATACCGAGGATTTTCTCCAAAATCAGGGTATGCAAAACGCTGACGTCCAGCTGACGCGACGCCGCGCTGAGCTCCGGCAGCATTTCATCCATCACCGCCAAATCCTTGAGGCGGAGCAGATACCACTCGCCCTTGCCGCAGTAAAAGCCAAAGGATTTGTTGCCCTGTTTGTACTCATGAAGGAGCAGCTCGTTCATCTGGGCAACGTTGTCGAATGCCTGAATCTCAAAATATTCTTCGCAGCCGTCGAGCACCTTATCCCTGTCAAATTTCGGCAAATCGCGCACGAGACGGTGGGTGGGATAAACCACCAGCCCGGGATGCTCCATGTCCATCAGGAACATCATCTGATAATCCTGCGCGTCGCCTTCCTTGGAAATGCCCTGCTCACGGCAGTAGTTGCGGTAGTTGAGGGCGGTTTCGTAGCGATGGTGACCGTCGGCGATGTAGAGCTTGCGGTCGGCAAAATCCTCGGTCAGTCCGGCGATAACCTCTTCGTCGGTCACAATCCAGAGCTTGTGCGTCACGTTGTCGCTGTCGGTGAACTTCGCGTCGGGCTTGCC
>JAFTSR010000167.1 GCA_017467225.1 Clostridia bacterium
CCTCGCCTGCCAGGTCAGCCAGAGCCTTTGCAAACTCAGGATCATTCTTCTCCTCGCGAGCGTCAAAGCGGACGTTCTCGATCAGCACTGCGGTGCCGTTCTCCATAGCAGCGATCTTTGCCTTGGCATCCTCGCCGATGGTGTCGGTAGCGAAAGCAACCTTGCCGCCCAGATACTCGTTGAGCTTGTCAGCAACGATCTTCAAGGAGAACTTCTTAACGTCCTTCTTTGCCTTCTCGATAGCCTCAGCCTTTGCAGCCTCCTGCTCAGCCTCGGGCAGCTCTGCGATCTTAGCCAGCTCCTTCTTGTTGAGCTTGAAGTTGGGGGTAAACACGTTGTGGGGCTTGCCCATGTGAGAGGAAAGGATCACCTTGGCACCCTTGTCCATCAGATACTTGATGGTAGGCAGAGCCTCGACGATTCTCTTGTCGGAGGTGATCACGCCGTCCTTGGAGGGGACGTTGAAGTCGCAACGAACGAATACCTTGGTACCCGCAGAGATAACGACGTCTTCAATGGATTTCTTGTTGTAGGTCATGGTAAAAAACCGCCTTTCTTTGAGATAAATTTTTCCACCCAATACTATACCACAAAACGGCAAAATTATCAAGTGTTTTTTGAAAAAAATCAAAAAAATTTCCGCGAAAACGGCATCTTTTCACCGTTTTCGCGGAATTGTCAATTTGTTTGGAGCTTATGCCTGCGCATTCTCCTCTTGCGCAACGTCCTCCTCGTCGGGTTCATCGGCAAAGGCCTCGGCCATGGTCTGTCTGTGATACTCCTCCTTGGAGACGATATCACCGGCCTTGGTCAGTGCGATCTTGGTCAGCATAGGTCCGACCAACTCGTAGATCAGTACAGAGAACAGAATGATGTTTCGCACCAAAGAGCCCTCAGCCGCACCCATGATCTCCTTGACGGTGATCGACATGCCAAGCGCAACACCTGCCTGCGGCAAGAGCGTTACACCCAAATACTTCACGATCTTTTCGTTGCAGCCGCTCATCTTCGCGCTGCTGAACGCACCGATATACTTACCCAGCGAACGGAACAAAATGTAAACGATACCGATGAGCACCACGATTCCATTGGTCAGCACAGACAGCTCCAGCTCCGCGCCGCTCAGAACGAAGAACAGAATGTAGATGGGCATGGTCCACTTGTCGGTCTTCTCCATCAGCTCGTCTGCGTGCTTACAAATGTTGCAGAACACCGTTCCCAGCATCATGCAAACCAGCAGCGAAGAAAATCCAACGTGAACGCCGCCAATCTCGAATTTCAGCATCGACAGCGAAACGCTCATCAAAACGAAGGTCAAGGACAAGCAAAGACGCTTGGAGTTGGACTGGAAGAAGCTCTCCACCCAGGTAAACAGCGCGCCGAGAAGTGCGCCAAGGATAAGCGAGCCGACCACCTCGATCAGCGGCTCGACCAGCATGGAAATGAGATCGACCTTGCCGCTCTGCAGCGCGCGCGCAATACCGAAGGAGACGGCAAACGCCACAAGACCCACCGCGTCATCCAGTGCAACGACGGGAAGCAAAATGTCGGTCAAGGGGCCGCGCGCCTTGTACTGCTTGACGACCATCAAGGTCGCAGCGGGAGCCGTCGCAGTTGCGATCGCGCCCAGAATGATGGCAACGGACAAAGGCAGCTTCTCTTCTCCAAGAACAAAATGCAGACCGATCAGCGCGGCATCCACCACGATCATGGTGACAACTGCCTGCAGAATACCGACGACCGTTGCCTGCTTACCGATCTTCTTGAGATTTTTGATCTCAAATTCCGTGCCGATGGCAAAGGCGATAAAGCCCAGCGCCACCTTGGAAATGATGCCCAGCTGCTCGACACCCTCGGTCGTATGCAGCATACCGATCACGTCAAAGCCCTCGGGCAAATTCAAATGCCCCAGGCAGTACGGACCGATCAGAATACCCGCGATCAAATAGCCCGTGACAGCCGGCAATTTCAGTGGCTTGACCACACGGGAAATGAGAAGTCCCGCGACAAGCGCCAGAGATATACTAAATAAAACTTCCATAAAAAGCCTTCTTTCTCAAAACGTAAAGCTTCGCACAAAAAAGCACCACGCTCCGCGACCATGGGGTGGGCATGGAGGTGCTGCTTTTTTAGCCTGCATTATTATACGGCAAAGTGTTGAAAAAGTCAAGGTGTCTTTCGGAGAAATTTAGCAAAAAGGGATGCTGTATTTTGGTCGTTTTCAATAATGCAAAAGAGAAATGATGGGTAAGATCGCCATGCTCTCGCCGCGGATACGCCAAGCATTCTCCTTTGTGCTAACGTGAGCCGACAGGTCTTCCTCAAGTCTTGCCAAAACCGCTTCCGGGGAAAGTCCGCATGTTTCAGAAATACTGTCAAGGTCAGCATAGGCGTCCTCTGCATGAACGGTCAGCGCGTAAAGCACGGACAGCACAGTCAGATTTTTTCGATCAGAGAGTGTTTTCAGCAAAGCGCAAATAGCCGCAGTTCTTTCCTCATTGAAATCCAAGGCTTTATTATTGGAAGCAAACATGGATTGTCCACGCATGACCGTCGTAAACTCCGGCTCACAGATGGCAGAATAGCCCCAACTACCTCCCAGCACCTTCTCCACGGCACTGTCTACTTGCTCATAGGCGTTTTGCACGGCACACAAATAGGCCGCATGCGCCGAAAACATCATGGAAAGCAGCATCTGTCGCGCATCTACCAAGGGCATTTGCTTCAGCTTGGAGATTGCGCCCACTTGCATATCGTGCGCCAGTGAAGCCGGTACACCGTGCCCGACGGTCATGCGGTGCAGCCCGTTTTCGCTCTCCTCCTGCACGTAGCCCAGAGAGATCAATTCTGCAATCAGATCCTTAGCCTTCTGATAGCCGATCGATAAGCGCCTCTGCAGTATGGACGTGCTGACGCCGCCCTTATCCGTTGCAATGACATACGCCTGATACAACAGCGGTGTTTTTTGCAATCGGTCAAATATGGTTTGCTCCTGCTTGGGAGCTTCGATGCCAAACAGTTCGTCCATGGACACCCCAAAATATTCGGCAAGGCGAGGCAAAAGTCCAATATCGGGACAGCACTGTCCCGACTCCCATTTGGAAACGGATTGATTGGTCACGCCAAGCACGGTTGCCAGCTGCTCCTGTGTCACACCCTTTTTCTTTCGTAATACGGCAATTTGTTCGTTGATTTGCATACAAAGTCATCCTTTCTGCCCTTCGGGCTTGCATGTGTAGCTACGCTCTAATTCTACCATATAGCATCTTGAAAATCAACAACGCATTGGTTTGATTTTCTGATTTCGCATCCAACCTGCAGTTGGATCGCCGGGCAAAAGAAGATGCCCACAAGGATTTCTTGGGGCATCTCCATTATTCTTCTTGCGAATAATCCTTCCCTGCCGGCATTCTTCCATCGCGTGGCAGATGGAAGCCGTCGATCTCCCCTCGCTGCATGGCGCCGAAGATGCGGTAACGCAGCCCCGGGTACTTGCGGTCAAGGGAATTGAGCAGCTGCTTCATTTCCTCTCGCTCGGTGTTGCCGTTGGCAGGGCAGGCCGATTTGACCACCGGCAGCGTGTTGTGCGTGGCAAAATAGCGGATATCCTTCTCGGGCATGTAAACCATCGGGCGGATGACGTACAGATCCTGCCGCGAAAGATACGTCACCGGCTGGAAGCAGCCGATGCGTCCCTCGAAGAACAGATTGAGCATAAAGGTATCCACCGCGTCGTCAAAATGATGACCGAGTGCAACGGTAGTGCAGCCCAGCTCCTTGGCGGCGTTGTTAAGCGCGCCGCGGCGCATCTTGGCGCACAGCGAGCAAGGGCTTTTTTCTTTTCTGACCTCAAAAATAATTTTATAGATCTCGGTGGGCACGATGTGGTAGGGCACGTTCAGCTGCTCACACAGTTCACGGATGGGCGTAAAGTCGGTGCCACCCGCAAAGCCCATATCCACCGTAATAGCGCAAAGCTCAAACGGCACGGGATAAAAGCGGCGCAGCTCGGCCATGGCCACCAGCAGCGTCAAGGAATCCTTGCCTGCCGAAACGCCCACCGCAATCTTATCTCCCGGGCGAATCATGCCGTAATCGTCCACGGCACGACGGGTGAAGCTCAATATACGTTTGGTTCCTTCCATATCAGTTCCCTTCCTCTGTATCACTCCATTGCATGGTATCGTAAATATGCTGTGCTCTTGGCGTCATGGGACGGTGCGGCAGCGAGCGAGTGTCGGTTGTGTGCAACAGAAGCGGCGGCAGCAGGTGACAGTAGGGCGCGCCGTCCTTGCGCGCCTCGATCAGTACGCTTGACGCCTCACTTGCCTCGTCCGCATGGACAAACACCATGCGCTTGGGCTCCAGGCGGTTTTCCGCCAACGCGCGCATCAGAACGGAAAGTCTGTCCGGTCGCCACACGCAATAAAACGAGCCGCCGGAGCGCAGGAGCCTCGCCGCGCAGGCACAGAAATCGGACACGTTACCGGCAACCTCGTGCCGCGCAAGGTATTTTTCATCGTCGCGGTTGCGTGCACCAGCATCCACCGCCATATAGGGTGGGTTGGCGGTGACGATATCCACCGCCTCGCAGCGCACACCGTCTTGAGAGAGGGCGGCGGGATGCAGGGTACGAACGTCGGCGCAGTGCGAAAATATCTCATTCTGCATGCCGTTGCACGCAGCGTTTCGTTCGATCAAGGCGGCAAAGGCCGGCTGAATTTCGATCGCATGTGCCAGGGCGATCTTCTCCCGCGCGCGCAAAAGCAGAGGAATGATGCCCGTACCGCTGCCAAGATCGACCGCGACGGCACGCCGCTGCGAGCGCACAAAGGCAGCAAGCAAAAAAGCGTCCGTACCAAAGGTCAGACCGTTCTTCTTTTGTATAAGCGTCAGATTTTCGTTGATACGATCCAGTCGTTCGTCAGGTGCCAAGGCAAGCATAGGATCCATGAGATACTCCTCTCTTAAAACGGAAGGCGGAGATGGGTGCTCCCTCTCCGCCGTACCGTTTGGTATGTTGATTACTCCTGAACAGGTGCGCCAACAGGGCAAGCATCTGCACAAGCACCGCAATCAGCGCACAGATCAGCGTCGATTACATACTTGCCATCGCCCTCGGAAATTGCACCAACGGGGCACTCATCAGCGCAAGCGCCGCAGGATACGCAATCATCAGTAATTTTGTAAGCCATTGAAATATACCTCCATTTATTTGGTTACCTAACATTATATCACTTTTTTCAAATTTTTCAACCTCTTTTTGCAAAATTCTTTGCTTTTTTCAAGGAAATTTACATAAAAGCGGGAAAATCATTCCTCCTGGGGTGCCGCAACGGCCTTCATCAGGCGAACGGTGTCACGGTGATACTCTTTGATACTTCCCTCCTCGCCGCCAAGACGGACGCGAACCGTACCGCGCAAGGGGTTGTTGGCGATGACGTTACCAACGCCGTCGGGCGTCTGCACCAACGAACCGACCGAGGGAGTGCGACGGATCTCTTCCTCGTAGGTATCCGACTCGTAGCGCAGGCAGCACATCAATCTGCCGCAGCAGCCGGAGATTTTGGTTGAGTTGAGCGAGAGGTTCTGCTCCTTGGCCATCTTGATCGAAACCTGGACGAAATCAGCCAAAAAGCTGGCGCAGCACAGCGGTCTGCCGCAGGTGCCAAGACCGCCCAGCAGCTTAGCCTCGTCACGAATACCGATCTGGCGCAACTCAATGCGGGTGCGGAACACACCTGCCAGATCCTTGACCAGCTCACGGAAATCGACACGACCGGCAGAGGTGAAATAGAACAGCAGCTTGGTGTTATCGAAGGTGTACTCTGCCTCAACCAGCTTCATATCCAGCCCATGCGAGGCGATCTTCTCCTGGCAAATACGGAAGGCCTCGTCCTCACGCGCCTTGTTGTCAGCATAGTGCTGATCGTCCTCGGCGGTTGCTGCACGAATAACGGGACGCAACGGCAGAACAATCTGCTTTTGCGGAACGGTGGTATTGCCGCGGCTGACCTCGCCGTACTCCAGGCCGCGTGCCGTTTCGACAACGGCGTAGCTGCCCGGACGCAGCTTGAGCGCACCGGGATCAAAGAAATAGACCTTACCTGTGGGGCGGAAGCGAATGCCGACGATCTCCACCGGCGTGTTATCCTCGCCCTCCTGCTCGGGCGCTGCCACAGCGTCCGGTGCCTCGCTCAGAGGCTGATCGGAAAACAGCAACGGACCCTCAGCGTCCAGAATTGCCGCGGCGTACTTCTCGGCCTCCGGATCGGGCTTATGCTCCTCGTGCGCAGGCAAGAAGCTGCTATCACTCATAAAATCGGCGCTGCCAAACAAAGAACTGCTCGGAAACGCTGCAGCCATACTGCTGTCGATGCTTCCGCTGTCCTTGCCTGAACGCTTGGATTCATTCTGCGGTTGTACCTCGGTGTCCTTTTGGTTGCCGTTGCCCTTGCCGCGGTTACGATTGCGACCGCCACGGCTTCTCTCGCCGCTCTTTTGCTGCTTGGGCGCGGACGGCTTATCTGCCTTCTCCTCGCG
>JAFTSR010000168.1 GCA_017467225.1 Clostridia bacterium
CCAGCGTCAGATCGATGGCGAGATCGGCGCGGTTGACGTTCAGCGTCGTATCGGTGAGCGAGCGGAAGTAGAGCTTGTCCAGCGCGTCGGAGGCGTTGGAGATCAGCTCACGCAAGAAGATTTCCTTATGGGTATAGATGGAATGGATCATCATATCCAAAAGCTTTTTGGATTCGGTTTGGAATTGCATTTTTTGTGCCATGGGTTTGCTCCTTTATATTAAATGGTGGATTGTAGGGTTTTAGCACTCGTCGCATGAGAGTGCTAAAACTATTATACCACAATTTTGGCGTTTGTCAAGGGGGTAAGCGAGAAAAGATGATTTAGTGAGTGCGAACAGAGCTTTCTAACCTTAATCGGATTGTTGTTCATTTCTTTGACACACGTCAAAGAAACGAACCAAAGAAAACGTGCATAGGGGGAAGTATCCCCCTATGTACCCCCTCGGTTTGTGCGCTTTTTGTCCGTATGGGCCTAAAGTTGTTAGGGAGGTGGCTTCGCAGAAGCCGTTTCGACGCAGTCGAAACATTGCTTCAGCCGCTATCCTTTGTTCGGCGAGAACGCCAAACCCGGTAGGGGAGGGCCTTGGTCCTCCTGCCCTTCCCTCGAACCTATGCTTTGTTAAGTTTTTTCTTTGTTTCCCGTATTGCCAAACGAACCGCTGAATTTTATAATAAATACAAGAGCGCAGATGCTGCCCACCACGGGCACTCCGCCACCTGCCAAAAAGGAGAGTACATATGAAATACTGGAAACGTCTCTTTTTGTTCATGCTGATGCTGACCACCGGCATGCTGTGCCTGACCGTCCTTACGGGCTGCTCCAATCCGCCCGAGGAGCCCACACCCGACCCCGATCTGCCAGATACACCGGCAACACCGGACGAGCCGGCACCCAAACCTCAGGAAACCATGACCGTCTACGTTGACGCGCAAAACGGCAGCGACCAGAATTCCGGCGCCATCGACGCGCCCCTCTCTACCCTTGCCGCCGCCCAAAGCCTTGCACGTCAGCTGCACACCGGCGATAAGCAGAAAACCAACGTGACCGTCTATCTGCGCGGTGGCACCTATACCCTGCCCGAGACGCTCAAGCTGATCGGCAAGGACAGCTATACCACTTACGCCGCCTACGAGGGCGAGTCAGTTATCGTTTCCGGTGGCATGTCCGTCACCGGCTGGCGTGAGCAGGGTAGCGGCATCTGGGTCGCCGACGCCAAGGATATTGCAAGCCGCGATCTGTTTATCAACGGCCGCCGCGCAACTCGCGCACGCACCGATTTTGCGCCCACCGTCGTGGCGTTTGATAAAAACACCGTGACCGTCAAAAATGCCGAGCTTGCCGACCTGGAAGCGCCTCGCGATCTGGAATTTGTCCTCAAAAATATGTGGAACCTGCCTCGCATCTGCGCTGAAAGCGCGGTGACCAACGACGACGGCACCACCACCTTTACCATGGTGCAGCCGGGCTGGAACACCTATTTCCAGACCTCCACGCTGGGCGGCGCTGCGCTGAATCCCGAGCAGTTTATCTACGCCGAGAACGCATACGAATTTCTCGATGCGCCCGGCGAGTGGTATCTTGACACCAAGGCGGGCAAGGTCTACTACATACCTTACGAGGGTGAGGATATGACCAAAGCCGACGCCGTGCTTGGTAAGCTGGAGCAGCTGATCGAGCTCAAGGGCTCCAAGACGCTGGCCGTGAGTAACGTCACCTTCCGCGGCATCACCTTCAGCCACACCACCTGGATGCAGGCATCTAGCGACGCAGGCCTTCTGACCATTCAGGCCAACTTCTACAAAAAAGAGGGCATGACCTCGGCAACCCAGTGGAACAACGATAACTGGATGCGTCCCTCGGCCGCCGTGGAGGGTGAGTTCACCACCGGCGTGACCTTTGAGGGCAACACCTTCACTGCCCTGGGCAACGCAGGCCTCCATCTCTCCCGGGCGACCAAGGACGCCAAAATCATCAAAAACAAGCTGACCGATTGCGCCGGCTCGGGTATTGTCGTCGGTGGCTTTGCCACGGCCGATCACGACATTGTCAACAAGGACGGCAGCAACAAGGACAGCGCCTGGTATCTGGTCTCGGAAAACAACCTGATCGAGGATAACACCATCCGCGACATCGGCTGCGTTTATGCCGGCGGCGTCGGCATTTGCGTCGGCTACGTCCGCGACACCAAGGTTCTCCATAACACGCTGACCGATCTTCCCTACACCGCTATTTCCTTCGGCTGGGGCTGGGGCTGCAACGGCGGCGAGCTGCGCGGTCAGTATTACACCGACGAGGACGGCGTGTTCCTGTTCTGCAACAATGAGATCAGCTACAACTACATCTCCAACATTATGAACGTGCTGTTTGACGGCGGCGGTATCTACACGCTGGGTCGCAACGACGGCACAATTCTCACCGGCAACTACATCGAGTACGTCAACAACGACTACGGCGCCATTTACCTTGACGACGGCTCGGTCGGCTTTGAGGTCTACGAAAACGTGGTCAAGGACTCCCACCGCAACTACATCTACAAGGGCGACTACAACCACATCAGCGACAACTATACCACCTCCGGCACGGCAAAGGCACCCGACTACGATCTGCGCACGCCGCTCGACTCGCAAAATCCTGTCTACACCTTCGAGAACAATTACCAGTGGGACGAGGACGCAGTTGAGAGCATTCGCGAAGAAGCCGGCGCAAGATAAGGCATCCCCCCCATAACATGGCAAAAATACGAAAGGAGCCATTCCCATGTCAAGCTACGTGATCAAAAAAACGCCCGGTGACAACACCTGGTTCCGCCATGACCGCTTCGGTCTGTTTGTCCACTTCGGTCTGTACGCGCTGCCCGCCCGCCACGAGTGGGTCAAGCGCACCGAGAGCATCTCCGAGGCGCACTATCAAAAGTATTTCGAGCACTTCAACCCCGATCTGTTTGATGCGCGCGAGTGGGCGCGCCAGGCCCAGGCCGCCGGCATGAAGTACGCCGTTCTGACCACCAAGCACCACGAGGGCTTTTGCCTGTTTGACTCCCAATACACCGACTATAAGATCACAAACACTCCCTTTGGCCGCGATCTGGTCAAGGAATACGTCGAGGCCTTCCGTGAGGCCGGGCTCAAGGTCGGCTTTTACTACTCGCTGATCGACTGGCATCATCCCGATTTCCCCATCGACTGCATGCATCCGCGCCGCCACGACGCCAACGCGCAGGAGTTGGATCGCGGTCGCGACTGCAAAAAATACGCCGAATACATGCGCAATCAGGTGCGTGAGCTTTTGACCAACTACGGCAAGATCGACATTGCCTGGTTTGACTACTCCTACACCTGCGCCGCGCCCAGCGACACGCTC
>JAFTSR010000169.1 GCA_017467225.1 Clostridia bacterium
CATTCTGACACACCGGATGCCCGTGACAAAGCCGTTTTTGGGGTCCCTTGCATTTTCGGGATTTGGTAGCCGAGACTCTCCACGGGATTGCACAAAAGGCAAATCTCAATGCCCTCCTCCATGGCATGCTCCACCTCCTCGCGTCGCGCGGGAAGCTCCTCCATGGAACGGCGGTAAACGATGTACACCTTGTCCGCACCCAGGCGCAGCGCCGTTCTTGCTGCGTCCATGGCCACGTTTCCGCCACCGACAACGGCGACTCTGCCACCCTTCATGATAGGCGTTTCGGGGTCGTCCAGATACGATTTCATCAGATTGCTGCGGGTCAGGAATTCGTTGGCCGAGTAGACGCCGCACAGCGCCTCACCGGGAATGCCCATAAAATTGGGCAGGCCGGCGCCGGAGCCGACAAACACCGCCTCGTACCCCTGCGCGAACAACTCGTCAACGGTCAGCGTCTTGCCAATGACCACATTGGTTTCGATGCGAACGCCCAGCTTTTTGAGCGTATCCACCTCTTTGGCGACAATCTTTTTGGGCAGGCGGAACTCGGGAATGCCGTAGACCAGCACGCCGCCGGCGGTATGCAATGCCTCAAACACCGTAACCTCATAACCGCTCTTGGCAAGATCACCCGCGCAGCTCAGACCCGAGGGACCCGAGCCAACCACGGCGACCTTGTGCCCGTTGGAGGCAGGACGCGTGGGCTCATCGGTGCAGAAGGTATTGTGCCAATCGGCGACAAAGCGCTCCAGGCGGCCGATGCCGACGCTCTCACCCTTGAGAGCACGCACGCACCGGGACTCGCATTGCACCTCCTGCGGACAGACGCGACCGCAGACGGCCGGCAGCGAGGAGGATTGCGTAATGATCTGATATGCGCCCTCAAAATCGCCCTCTCTGATCTTGGCGATAAAGGCGGGAATGTGAATTTTGACCGGGCATCCGGCAACGCAAGGCATGTGCTTGCAATTCAGGCAGCGATTGGCCTCGTCAATGGCGGCCTCCTCGCTATAGCCGAGGGCCACCTCGTCAAAGTTGTGTGCGCGAGCCTTGGCGTCCTGCGTCGGCATGACGTTTTTGGTCGGGCTCATATTTGCCTTTGCCATATCATTGCACCTCCTTTTGCAAGAGATTGCAGGTTTGTTCACGCTTGTGGCGCTCAAAGGCCGCGTACATTCTGCCGCGGGACATCGCCTCGTCGAAATCAACCTCATAGCCGTTGAAATCCGGGCCGTCGACGCAGGCGAATTTCGTCACTTTTTTGCCGTCCACGTTGAGCGTCAGGCGGCAGCCGCCGCACATACCCGTGCCGTCGATCATAATGGGATTCATAGACACCGTGACCGGCGTGCCGAAAGGCTTAGCAGTCGCCACAACGAATTTCATCATAATCAGCGGACCGATGGTAATGATCATATCAAACTGCTCCCCACGCTCCAGCATTTCCTTGAGCGGCAGCGTCACGTTTCCCTGCTCTCCGTAGGAGCCGTCGTCAGTCATGACGCGCAGCGTGTCCGAGCAGGCGCGGAATTCGTCCTCCAGAATGACAAGATCGCGATTGCGGAAGCCGATAATGCTGCTCACCTGCGCGCCCATCTCATGCAGTGCCTGGGCGATCGGCATAGCGATGGCGCAGCCGACACCGCCGCCCACGATGCATACCTTGCGCAGTCCGTCAAGGTGGGTTGCCACGCCCAAGGGACCGACAAAATCCTGCAGACAGTCGCCGGCCTCCTTGTGCGCCAGCTTTTCCGTGGTCGAGCCGACGATCTGATAGATAATCTTGACCGTGCCTCTCTCACGATCCACACCGGCGACGGTCAGCGGAATTCTCTCGCCGTCCTCATCCACGCGCAGAATGATAAACTGTCCCGGACGCGCCTTA
>JAFTSR010000170.1 GCA_017467225.1 Clostridia bacterium
ACGTATCCCGTTGGTGGTCGCGCGTTACACGCAAAAAACGCTATCGCATTTTTTGCTAAACACGCGCGGTTGTAACAGACTGCAGACTTTGCTTTCGCCGCCTCAAAAAGGACGGCGAAAACAGAGGAATTTCTACGGGAAGAATAGAAATTTTCTTGTAGGGGCGCGCACTGCGCGTCCGTTCCGAGGGTAAACTACTTATTTATCTGTCATATGGGGTAGGGGCCCCATATGGACGTTGCTGTCTGTTCATGCAGAACAGAACCTCTAAAAATTTAGTCAATAAAATTTTTCAAAAGTTTTTGAAGGGTCCAGGGAAACTTTTTTCAAAAAGTTTCCTTGGTGGGTGCAGGGCAGCGCCCTGCTCGCCGAAGGCATCACTCCCCCTTAATTTTCTTCCAATACTCGGCGGCGGCGAGCTCTTGCTTGTTGGGTGCGGGGGTGTAGTAATGCTTACCGACCAGGTCATCGGGGAGATACTGCTGCGCGACGTAGTGGTTGGGATAATCGTGCGGATATTTGTAGCCCTTGAACAGCGGACTTTGCAGGTGCGAGGGCACGGATTTACCCTTACCGGCGGCAAAATCCTCGGCGGCAGCGGCAAGTGCGAGATAGGCGCTGTTGGATTTTGGCGAGGTCGCCAGCAAGAGCGCTGCGTTGATCAGCGGAATGCGCGCTTCGGGGAAGCCCAGCTCCTTGGCCGACTCGCAGCAGGCGCGGACGATGGCAGCCGCCTGCGGATACGCCAGGCCGATATCCTCCGAAGCAATGACCTGCAGCCGACGGCACAGCGAGATCAGCTCGCCCGCCTCGCACAGCCGCGCTACGTAAAACGCCGTCGCGTCGGGATCGGAGCCGCGGATGGACTTCTGCAGGCAGGAGAGCAGGTCATAGTGCGTGTCGTCGTCAAAATGCCCGACGGCAGGCGCGTACTGCCCCACAAGCTCGTCTGTCAGCACCTCGTCGGCGGCAAAATAGACGTTTTCAAGCAGCACGATGGCACGGCGCACGTCGCCGCCCGTCGCCTTGGCGACCGCCTGCAGCAGCTCGTCGGAGGCTGCTTTTTGGGTGCCGTGCTGTTCGTTGAGATGATCCAGCGCGCGGCGCAGCGCACGGGCGCACTCGGTCGGGCGCACCGGCTTGAACTCAAACAGCGAGGCGCGGGAGAGAATGGCGGGATAGATATAAAAATGCGGATTTTCGGTAGTCGAGGCGATCAGCGTGATGCGACCGTCCTCCATATATTCCAGCAGCGATTGCTGCTGCTTACGGTTGAAATACTGGATCTCGTCCAGGTACAAAAGAATGCCCGAGACGCCAAAAACGTTCTGTGTTTCATTGAGCACGGCTTTGACATCCGCAAGCGAGGCGGTGGTGGCGTTGAGACGGCGGAAGGTCATGCCGGAGAGGTTGGCGATCAGCTCGGCTGCCGTCGTCTTGCCGATGCCGGGAGGGCCGTAGAAGATCATGTTGGTCACGCGGCCGCCGGCCAGCATACGGCGCAGCACGCCGCGCTCACCGAACAGATGCTCCTGCCCGACCATCTCATCAAAATTTTTAGGGCGCAGAATGTCTGCCAGCTGCTCGTTTTTCATGCTGTGATCCTTTCGAGGGGGAAGAAGATCTTGGGGAAAACTTTTGGAAAAAGTTTTCCCCAAACCCCTTTCAAAACTTTTTCGGTGTATGGGAACAACTTAATTTGTTTATATGTGCGCTGAGAGAAGATAAAGCGATTATCTCCGTGGGACCCTGCCCACTTTGTATGGCGTGGCGGGAGAATGTGCGAACAAAGATTTCTATTTATGCTTTATTGTTTTATTTTACCACACTTGTCGCACCTTGTCAAGAAAAAATATGTGCCCTGCAAATATCGGTCGGGAAGGGGTGCTTTTGATGGGGGAGGAGGGGCGGATTGATAAATATTTTCGCCAAACCCCTTGACAAAATTGCCTTTCTGTGCTATACTTATCGGGATAACGGGGTGTGGCTCAGATTGGTAGAGCGCGTGGTTCGGGTTCACGAGGTCGCAGGTTCGAATCCTGTCACTCCGACCATATGTCACATCGCGGGACAACGCCCCGCGATGTGACGTATCATCCGAATTTACCGATTCGGAACCTCGCCAATTCGCAGAATTGGCAAGGTTTGCGCAAGCTGCTCTGTCAGCCTTGCAGTTCAATCGGCGCAAACCGAGGTTCAGAATCCTGTCACGGACTTCCCCTGACCACCTTCTCTCAAACCGAGGTTCAGAATCCTGTCACGGGCTTCCCCATAACAGCATTTTTCCGCGAGATCCAAACGGCATAGCCGTTTGCCCTTCGGGTTTCGACTCCGCCCGCCGACACCGCCAGATGTCACCCTAAGCGCAGTCGAACTGCGAAGCAGTACCGAGCGAAGCGAAGGTGGGGTCTCGGGCGGGCTACGCTCAAGATGACGCGGAGATAAATGCCGGACCGTCGAGGACGCCGGTCCCTACAGTGCACGGCCCGACCAACGCGTGGGCTCCTACGACGGACCGTCGAGGAC
>JAFTSR010000171.1 GCA_017467225.1 Clostridia bacterium
ACGATTACCTCGGCTTCGGTCCTGCTGCGCACTCACTTTGGCGCGGTGTGCGCACCGGTCACAGCCGCGATCTTGCCGCCTATCTTGTCGGCAGAGATATCACCGAGCCGGAGGAAACGCTGACCGAGCGCGCTGCCATGGACGAGTCCGTCATGCTGCGCCTGCGCCTTGCCGACGGCATGGAAAATGCGACCTTTACCGCCCACTTCGGCACGGACTTTGACACGCTGTACGGCGACCGTGCCGCCCCCTTTGTCGCCGCCGGGCTGCTGACCAACAGCGCCGAGCGCATGTCCTTCACGCCGCGTGGATTCGATCTGAGCAATACCGTGCTGGCCGCGTTGATTGGGGAGTAATGGGATACCAAGGGGGGATTTTTGGAAAAAATCCCCCCTTGACCCCCAAAAACTTTTTGGGAAAAGGGTGTGACAAAATTTGTTACGATTCTGTTCTGTGTGGACGGACTGCATCGTCCTATTGGGGCCCCTCCCCCAAATGTATGGCGCAAGTTAAGCTTTCTGCGGCATACTGCAGAAAACCTTTCAAAATCATTTCAAGTTTTTTAGAGGGAGCTTGAGGGAACCCTTTGTTCACAAAAGGTTCCCTCAAAGAAATCCCCCGTGAAAGGAGGTCGCCTATGGGCAAAAAAATCCGCCGTTTACTGCTTTCCACCTTCAATCGCGTCACGCTGGCGGCGCTCTTACTGACGCTGACGCTGGTCTGGTCGGCAATCTGGATCGTCGGGCTTTCCCGTTATTATATTTGGGTCACGCCCGTCTTTACCGCCATCAGCTTTCTGATCATCGCGGACATTCTACGCCGCGACAACAACCCTGCCTACAAGATGGGGTGGATTTTGCTGATCGCCATTTTGCCGCTGTTCGGCTGGCTGACCTACGCCATCTTCGGTAACAAGCAAATGACGCGCCGCATGCATCGGCGGATCACCGCCGTCGAGCAGGCGCATCAAAAGGAGCCGATCCTGCACGCACCGCCGCACGAGGACACGCTGCCGCCGCGCTTCATGGCAACCACGCAATATCTCTCCGACTACGGCGGCTCGCTGCCGCAGTCCAATACCGACGCGACCTATTATCCCCTGGGGGATGACATGTTCCCGGCGCTGCTTGACGCGATTTCACATGCCAAGCGCTATATATTCATGGAATATTTCATCATCTCGCCCGGCGCCATGCTGGATCAGTTGGTCGCGCTGCTGGAAAAAAAGGCGGCCGAAGGGGTGGACGTCCGCATTCTGTACGACGATTTTGGTGTTCGCTCGCCGCAGCTGATCGAATTTTCCCGCGACATGGCAAAAAAGGGCATCCGCGCGCTGCCCTTCAATCCAATCGTGCCCATTTTTTCGATTGTTGTCAACCACCGCAACCACCGCAAGATCACCGTCATTGACGGTGAGGTAGCATTCACCGGCGGCATCAATCTGGCGGACGAATATATCAACCAAAAGGAGCGCTTCGGGCACTGGAAGGACACGGGGTTGTCCCTGCGCGGCCATGCGGTACAAAGCTACACCGTCGCGTTTTTGAATCTGTGGAACTCCATTCAGAAGACCGACCCAAGCTACGCGCCGTTCTTGCCGGCGGCGCTGCCCGAGGCCTCCTCGCTCGCACCGGTCTTGGTTCAGCCCTATTTCGACTCACCCTTGGATGAGGAAAACGTGGGCGAGAACGTATATCTGGAAATTCTGGCGCAGGCTGAGGAGTACGTGTATATCTTCACGCCGTATCTGATCATCGACAACGAGATGCAGACGGCGCTGTGCACGGCGGCCAAGCGAGGTGTGGACGTGCGCATCGTAACGCCCGGCATTCCCGACAAAAAGGCGGTCTTTCAGCTGACGCGCTCCTACTATTCGGTGCTGCTCAAAAGCGGCGTGCGCATTTACGAGTACACGCCCGGCTTTCTGCACGCCAAGAGCTTTTTGTGCGACGGGCGCATTGCCACCGTCGGCACCATCAATCTGGATTACCGCAGCTTGTTTTTGCACTTTGAGTGCGGCGCGCTGCTCTACGGTGGTCAGGTCATGCAGGATCTGCACCGTGATTATCTGCAAACCTTCGAGCGCAGCCGAGAAATCAAATCGCCCGCCTTCGGACGCGCGCGCGGCCTCCTTGGCGGTCTCAAGGAAGCCATCCTGCGCGCCATCGCGCCGTTGTTGTGAGAAGAATATGGA
>JAFTSR010000172.1 GCA_017467225.1 Clostridia bacterium
CGAACCGGAGTGGTTATATTTTTCCGACAGAAACCGTCCGTCCTCGCCCATCGGCGGCGAGTGCGGCTTTACCCGCATTGAGTGCGGCGGACGCTATCCCGCGCCCGGCGGTGCCTTTCCCTCGCCCAAGGCGACGGTTGGTTGGCTGCGCTGCCACGTAGAGTCTTACTTCACCTATCTGAACTGTGTTGCCGCAGGTCGTCCCTTCGCGCCCTCGCTGGCTGACGGCGCATACGTGCAGCTGATTCTGGAAACCGCCCGACTGTCCGCACAAAAGGGCAAGCAGATGGAGGTAGGTACGCTATGAGCTTTTGTATCATAGGGCTGACCGGTCCCAGCGGTGCCGGAAAAAGCACGGTTGCCGCGCATCTGCGCGATGCCGGTATTCCGGTCATCGATGCCGACTGCGTGTACCATGACCTGCTCATTCCACCGTCCGCTTGCCTTGACACGATCGCCGAGGTCTTCTCAACCTCCGTTCTGACGCCAGACGGACATCTGGATCGCCCGGCGCTGGCCGCGCTGGTCTTTGAGGACAGCGACATCGGACGGGAGCGACTGGCAACGCTCAATCGCATCACACACCGCTTTGTTACCGAAAAAACGCAGCAGATGCTTGCAGATTACCGTGCCAAGGGTCTGTCGGCCGCCGTCATCGACGCGCCGCTGCTGATTGAGGCCGATATGCATCGCATGTGCGATCTGTGTGTCTGTGTGCTGGCCGATCATAACACCCGCCTGCGTCGCCTGATGGCGCGGGACGGCAAGGACGCTGCCGCCATTGAGGCGCGTCTGCGTGCACAACCGAGTGATGATTTTTATCTTTCTAACACCGATATGGCTATCTACACCGATGACAGCACAACGCCGGAAAATCTGCGGCAGCAGGTCACAGCGTTGCTCGCTCGCGCGGAGGTGTGCCTATGACAGGAAATTCTTACGCCACGTCGCGTTCGACGTATCAGAAGCAGCGCCGCCGCGGCATTGCCTTGATTTTGGTGCTCGTTATTCTCATTCTGCTCACCGTTTTTGTGGACAGCATGCGGGACGATCTGGCACGCCTGGAATACCCCAAGCAGTACAGCGCCTATATCACACACTACGCTAAGGTGTACGACCTGCCGCCGCATCTGGTCTATGCGGTTGTCCGTACCGAAAGCAATTTTGACAGCAACGCCATCTCCGCGGCCGGTGCTGTCGGGCTGATGCAGCTGATGCCTGCCACCTTCCGCTGGATCTCGGACGATCTGCTCCGGGAGCGTTTGGATGACGGCATGATCTACGATCCCGAAACCAACGTGCGTTACGGCTGTTACTATCTGCGCCGCCTGTATGATCGCTACGGAGACTTATCTGCCGCGCTGGCCGCTTACAACGCCGGTCCCGGTCGAGTCGACGCCTGGCTCGCCGATCCGACCTTGCTGGGCGAGGACGGCAAGCTGGATCCCGATGCCATTCCCACCACCGAAACGCGGAGATACGTGCCTGCCGTTCTTGACGCTATGCGTCGGTACGACGAGCTGTATCCACCGCAAAACCCACAGTAATCCAAAACATAACTATATAAAACGCAAAGGAGATTTTATCATGTCCGAAGAAAAAATCAAAGTTGCTGATACGCTGCTGTATCAGAAGAAGTCCTTCTATGAGATCTTCCAGCCGGGTGCACCCGAGATCGCTGCCATGCAGGAGTATGCCAAGGGCTACATGACCTACATGGATGCCTCCAAGACCGAGCGCGAGGCTGTTGTCGCCTCCATCGCCCTGTGCGAGGCTAACGGCTACCGCGAGTGGAAGCTGGGTGAACCGCTGGTCGTCGGCGACCGTGTCTACTACAACAACCGCGGCAAGAACCTGTTTGTCTTTGCCGTCGGCAGCGAGCCCATCAACTGCGGTATTCGCTTTGTTGCATCCCACATTGATGCTCCCAGACTTGACCTCAAGCCCTGCCCCGTTTACGAGGATCACGGCATGGGCTTCTTCAAGACCCACTACTACGGCGGTATCCGCAAGTACCAGTGGGTGACCGTTCCGCTGGCACTCCACGGCGTAGTCGTCAAGAATGACGGCACCGTCGTAGATATCACCGTCGGTGAGAACGACACCGATCCCGTATTCTATATTAACGACCTGCTGCCTCACCTGGGCAGAGCCGATGAGTCCAAGCCTCTTGGCAGCGCGATCCCCGGCGAGAAGCTCAACATTCTGGTCGGCAGCCAGCCTCTGTACGAGGAGGGTGAGGACAAGCCCGCTTCTGACGGCGTTAAGCTCAACGTGCTCAAGATGCTCAACGATCGCTACGGCATCACCGAGGAGGACTTCATCTCGGCTGAGCTGTCCATCGTTCCCGCTATGAAGGCGCGCGACGTCGGCTTTGACCGCTCCATGATCGGCGCTTACGGTCACGACGACCGCGTTTGCTCCTACCCTGCTTTGACTGCTCTCTTTGAGAGCGAGGATTCCGTTCACACCCGCATGGCCATCCTTGCCGACAAGGAAGAGATCGGCAGCGAGGGCGTGACCGGTATGCAGTGCGAGCTGGTGCTCGATCTGGTTGACGCGCTGGCCGCAGCACTGGGTGGCTGCTCCGCCATCGTCCGCGCCAACTCCAAGTGCCTGTCTGCCGACGTTACGGCAAACTACGAGCCTAATTTCTCCGACGTCTTTGAAATCCGCAACTCCGCCATCATCAACTGCGGCGTATCTCTCGCTAAATACACCGGCTCCGGCGGTAAGGGCGGCACCAACGATGCTCCCGCTGAGTTTGTCGGCTGGATCCGCTCCGTGCTCAACAACGCCGGCGTTGTCTGGCAGATGGCCGAGCTGGGTCGCGTAGACGCAGGCGGCGGCGGACCGGTTGCAAAGTATCTGTCCAAGCACAACATCGACACCATTGACATCGGTGTCGGCGTTACCTCGATGCACGCGCCCTACGAGGTCATTGCCAAGGCTGACCTGTACGAGGCTCATCGTGCATTCAAGGCATTCTACCTGGCATAATTTCAAAAAAACACTTTGGAAGGAGGCTTCCCGATGGAAGATAAGCTCAAAGCATTGGAAGAAAAATATCGGAGTTTGGAAGCCTCCTTCTCCGATCCCTCTTTGATGAACGATCCCGCCGAGTACGCGCGACGCATGAAGGAATACCGCTCGCTCGAGCCGCCGGTGCAAAAATACCGTGCGCTGTGTAAATCTCGCAGACAAGCAGACGAGGCGCTGGAGCTTTCGCGTGAAAGTGCAGGCGATCCCGAACTGCGCGAGATGGCGCAGGAGGAATATCTTTCTCTGCAGAATGAGATTGAAATTCTGCAGCGCGAGCTGACCGTTCTGCTGCTTCCACGCGATCCCAATGACGAAAAGAACGTCATGGTCGAGATCCGTGCCGGCACGGGCGGTGAGGAAGCGGCGCTGTTTGCAGCGGTTCTTTACCGCATGTACACCATGTACGCCACAAGCGTCGGCTTTCGCACCACGGTCATGAGCGCCAATGAAACCCAGCTGGGCGGCTATAAAGAAATTATCTTTATGATCGAGGGTGACGGCGCGTACTCCCGTTTCCGCTTTGAAAGCGGCGTACATCGCGTGCAGCGCGTTCCCGTGACCGAGTCACAAGGACGCATTCAGACCTCGGCGGCCACCGTTGCCGTGTTGCCTGAGGCCGAGGACGTCAATATCGTCATTGATCCATCCGACCTTGTCTTTGAATCCTGCAAATCATCAGGCGCCGGCGGTCAGCACATCAACAAGACCGAGTCTGCCGTCCGTCTTACTCACAAGCCCACGGGCATCGTGATCGAATGCGACCGTGAGCGAAGCCAGTTCAAAAACAAGGATACCGCGCTCAAAATGCTGCGCACCAAGCTATACGACATTGAGAGAACCAAGCACGACGAGGCCATTGCCTCCGAGCGGCGCTCTCAGGTCGGCTCCGGCGACCGCAGCCAAAGAATCCGAACCTACAACTACCCCCAGGGACGCCTGACCGATCATCGCATCGGACTGACGCTGCATTCCCTTGACAGCATTCTTGACGGCGACATCGGTGAGATCATCGATGCGCTGATCAGCGCCGATACCGCCGAAAAACTTGCACAAAATGAACATCAAGCTTGACCCGAAGGAGATCGCATGATATGACATGGAACAAAAAAACCGAATATCTGTCTGTCGGCGATCTGACATGTGCACGGGTCGCCGGCGACCTTGCCCACGCCGGTCGCTGTATCCGCGAGGGTGGTCTTGTGGTCTTTCCCACCGAAACAGTCTACGGCTTGGGCGGTGACGCCACGCAGGCAGAGAGCGCCCGTCGCATTTACGCCGCCAAGGGTCGCCCGTCTGACAATCCCCTCATCATTCACATTGCAGACCCTGCAGATGCCGAGCCGTACGCACGCACCTGCGA
>JAFTSR010000173.1 GCA_017467225.1 Clostridia bacterium
AGAGACATCTGCACCAGCCATTTCCACAGAGCGAGATTTTCCTCGTCGCCCTGCTCCATTTTCAAGAACTCAGCGCGTGCCTCGGCAGCCAGAGCAGGATCAGCCGTAATACCCATCTCCTCGTTTCCGGAAATGGCGTTATTGATCTTGACGTAAAGATCGACCAGCGCATCCACGCCGCCTTCCTCTACCGTCTTGCGGTCGCCCCACTTCTTGTAAGCGACAATCAGCTGACCAAACTGGGTTCCCCAGTCGCCGACGTAGTTGATACCGACGCACTTGTAGCCTGCAAATTCATGCAGCTTTTTGAGCGCATGACCGATGACCGTCGTACCCAGGTGACCGACGTGAAAGGGCTTTGCCAAATTGGGCGAGGAATAGTCCAAAACTACCGTCTTCCCCTCACCGAAGTCAGGCGCGCCGTATTTTTCACCCTTGGACAGAATTTCGGGCAGCACGCGACCGATCAGATCTGCGCCCTTGATGCGCATATTGAGATAACCGTTGACGTTCTCAGCACTCTCGACACAGTCGCAAAGCGCAACTACCTTTTCAGCCAGCAGCGATGCGATCTGCACGGGAGAACGGCGCATGATCTTGCTCAGCTTGAAGCAAGGAAACGCAAGGTCGCCCATGTTGGCGTCGGGCGGATATTCCAACCAAGTCGCCAGACTATCCTGATCCAGCGCTGCATCCGGGCAAGCGGCAAGCACTTCACCATGCAGGACGGCAGCGATACTTTTTTTGATTTGAAGCATATGTTTTATTCTCCGTTCTTTTTAACCAATTTAATATTATACTATATTTTACGCAAAAACGCAAGAGGAAAACACACTTTTTCCTGCTTTTTCTTTGGTTTTTTCGTTTGAATTCAGGTCTGATCGTCACCGGCGGCAAAGAACGCGGTCTTGGCGCCGAGATAATCGATCAGCGCGGCGCGGGATAGCAGCAGTTGTATACCGCGGCAGCCGGCGCTGACTGTGATCTTTTCAAAGTTCAGCGCGCTTGCGTGAATATATGTGGGAAACCGCTTTTTCATACCAATGGGCGAGCAGCCGCCGCGAATGTAGCCGGTCAGAGACAACAGATCCTTGACGGCGACCATTTCGATCTTTTTGTTTCCCGTCAATGCAGCCGCCCGACGCAGATCGATCTCGCGGTCCACCGGCAAACAAAAGACCAACGGTCCCGTTTTGTCTCCGTGCGCGACCAGCGTCTTGAACATGCAAGCGTACGGCAATCCCACCTGATCGGCGATATGCACGCCGGACAGATCGTTTTCGTCCACCTCATAAGTCAGCGGCTCGTATGGAATTTTCGCCGCATCCAGTCGCCGCATGGCGTTTGTTTTTTCTGTTTTTGACATGTATTTACCTCCGGCGAGCAGGGCTTTGCCCTGCACCCACCAAAGAAACTTTTTGAAAAAAGTTTCTTTGGAATCTTCAAAAACTTAGATCAATGTTCCGATTTTTTATAGTGTCAGCCGCTCCTCGATCATCTCGCGCGCCGCCTGTCTTTGCACCTCGGTGATCTCAATGCCGCCCATAATTCTGGCGATCTCACCGACGCGCCCCTGTTCGTCAAGCAGCGTTACGCTGGTCTCCATCAAGCCGTTTTGCTCTGTTTTGGAGATCAGTGCATGCGTATCTGCCAGGGAGGCGATCTGCGCCGAGTGGGTAATGCAGACAACCTGCACGCCCTTCGCCATCTGTCGCAAACGAATGCCGACCTTGCGGGAGGTTTTACCGGAAATACCGGTATCGACCTCGTCAAACACCACGCAGCCCACGCCGTCACGGTCATTGAGCACCGTCTTGATGGCCAGCATCAAGCGTGCCAGCTCACCGCCTGAGGCAATTTTGATCAGAGGCATCAGCTCCTGTCCCGGGTTGGTGGAAATCAGAAATTCTACGTCGTCCCGCCCCGTTGCCGTGAAATCGGCACACGGACGGATGCTGACGGCAAAGCGCACCTTGGGCATATCCAAAAAGGCAAGCTCCTCATGAATGCGGCCGGTAATCTCGTCCGCCAAAGCACGGCGCTTCTCTGTCAAGCGATCGGCGGCTTGCTCACATGCACGATGCAGCTCCGTTTTTTGTAGCTGCAGCTCGTCGATGCGATCCTTGGCACCCTCCAGGGCATCCAGCTCTGCTTGCGCCTGTGCGGCGTAGGCAAGAACAGCATCGACGCTGTCACCATACTTTCGTTTCAGACGCGAAATCTGCTCCAGGCGTCCCTCGATGGCATCCAACGCCGCCGTCGGATCGTCGCTCATATCGTCATCGCACCACGTGCTGACCTCATCAGCCACGTCGCGCACGTCGTACATCATGCTCTCAAGTCTCGCGGCCAGCTCCTCCGCCTGCGGAATGACCGCCGACAGCTGCCGCAGCGCCGCGCAGCTGCGACTGATCAGGTAGACCGCCGAGCCGTTTTTATCCCTGGCATCCAGCGCCGTCGTGATCAGGTTGACCTGCTTTTGAATTTTCTCAGCGTTTTGCAGCTTGACACGCTTGGCAAGCAGCGTCTCCTCCTCGCCCACCTTGAGCTTTGCCGAGGCAATATCCTTGATCTGATAGCTCAGCATTTCGCTGCGTCGCACTTTCTCGGCATCGGAGGCTGTCAGCCTGTCCAGCTCAGCGCGGCAAAGCGTCAGCGCGCGATAAGCATCGGTATAATCGGCATACAGCGCTTGCATGTCACCCATCGCGTCCAGCAGCTGCAGGTGCGCGGATTTTTGCAAAA
>JAFTSR010000174.1 GCA_017467225.1 Clostridia bacterium
GCACCGTACAGTCCGCGCACGGTTTTGACCTCCAGCGTGGCATACAGCTGGGTCGGGTCGATGCAATCGTACTCGATGGCGTAGGCGTAGCGCATGATCTGCGCGTCGGCAAAGCCGGGAAGCGAGTGCAGCATGGCGACCTGGACGTCGGTGGGCAGGGAAGTGGAAAATCCCTGAATGTACATCTCGTCGGTGTGACGTCCGACCGGCTCGACAAACAGCTGGTGGCGCTCTTTATCGGGGAAACGGGTCAGCTTGTCCTCAATGGACGGGCAATAGCGCAGGCCGGTGCCGTGGATGGCGCCGGAATACATAGCGCTGCGCTTGATATTATCAAGAATGATGCGATGCGTCTGGGCGTTGGTGTAGACGACGTGGCAAGGAATCTGCTCCAGCGTATCAAGGTAATTTTCGTCGGTGTCGGCGCTATAGGGCAGGCCGTCGGTCTCGCCGGGCTGAATCTCCAGCACGCTGTAGTCGATGGTGTCGCGGTGGACGCGTGCCGGTGTGCCGGTTTTGAAGCGCATGATGGTTAGACCCAGGCGGCGCAGCGCATCGGTCAGACCGAGTGCGGCAAGAAAGCCGTCGGGACCGGAGGAATAATTGACGTTGCCGACGAAAACGCGGCCGTCAAGATAGGTGCCTGTGCACAGAATGGCGGCGCGGCAGGACCAGATCTCGCCAAGCTTGGTGACAACGCCGGTGATGCGCTGATGCTCACCGTCAGCTTCAGTGACAAGGTCGACGATCTCGGCCTGGACGATGCGCAGATTGGGCTGCTGTTCCAGCGTTTGCTTGACGATGCTGTGATACAGTCGGCGATCGGCCTGGACGCGCTTGGAACGAACCGCCGCACCCTTGCCGACGTTGAGCGTGCGGCTCTGCAGCGTGACGGCGTCAGCTGCGCGACCCATCTCGCCGCCCAGGGCATCGATCTCGTAAACCAGATGTCCCTTGCCCGTGCCGCCGATGGACGGATTGCAGGGCAGATTGGCGATGGCGTCCAGCGACAGCGTGAAAAGCACGGTGTTCATGCCCAGCCGCGCCGCAGCCAATGCTGCCTCCACGCCTGCATGCCCCGCGCCTACAACGGCAATATCGGTTTGATGATAAGTGTCTGTGTACATATATTTACGCCTCCGGTGGGCAGGGCACTGCCATTGCCTCCGGCGGGTCAGACCCTTTTGATAAAAGGGTCCGACACCCCCAAAACCTTTCAATAAATTATTTGCAAATTTTTTAGCGATTCTGTTCTGTCCGAACGGTCAGCAACGTCCTTATGGGGCCCCTACCCCATGGGTAAAGCGCAATGATTTGTTTTGCATTGAGGCGGGAGCAAGCCCCCGCCCTACAAGATACCGCTTTTCTTCCCTTAGAAAACCCCGCAGTTTTCGCCGTCCTTTTTGAGGCGGCGAAAGCAAAGCCTTTGCTGTGCAGCAGCCGCGTGCGATTTAGCCAAATGATTTCATCATTTGGCGGTAGCACGCGAAACAGCAGGGATACATAAGGGACGGCAGTCCCTTATGCACGCTTTTTTTGGTTCGTTTTTTTGGCGTGTGCCAAAAAAATGAACAATAAATTCAATTAAAGTCAGAACGCTTTGTTCGCACAATCTAACACCCTATTTTATCACAATTCCCCCACATTGTCAACCGTTTTGCAAAACAAAAGAGCCGCTTCACAGGGAAGCAGCCCTTCTGTTAAAGCTTAGTCGCCCTTTTCCACACCCTGACCCGACTGGAGAACCAGATCGAACAGCGTGTAAGGATCAACACACTTGTATTCATATTTGCAGTTTTGCGACTCCGCATACGCGATCAACGCCTCAATGGTGTTGTTCAGCGACGTGGGAGACTTGCATACCGTGCGGTACGCAGAGAAGTTGTTGCCGGTTTTGGAGGAGTAATCGTATATTGCCTTGGCAGCCTCTTCCGGATTGTCGGGATTGATGCCGTTCATCAGATGCATAAATACCGTCTCACCATTCCAGATGACCAACTTCTGGCCGCTGTCGTTGTGGAACGAGCCAACCGGCGCGATCTCGGCATACGCGGAGAACTCGCGGTCGGTCATCTTGTTGGTGCCATTAATGATGAAGCCGACAATATCCATGTCGTAACGCTCGGTGTAAGGCTCGTTGTACTCAACCCAAGCGTCCATGTCGGGCAGCATGGCGGGAATAACGTAGCCGGCACCGCTGTCGCCGGTCGCCAGGTAGTCATTGGGGGTCAGATTCTCGTAAATGTAGTCAAACACCATGGGAACACGGTCGCCAAGGTTGGGGTTGAAGCCCCACATCAAGGGATTCTGCCCTCTGCCCTTGTCCTGGAAGAAGGTCGGAATGTGCTGCTTGAGCCATGCGGAGGAGTCGTAGTCACCCATGTAAATGGTGAAATAACGAACGTTCTTGTCAAAGACCTCCTCATAAGGGGACTCGGTGTTTTCATACGCTGCGGTGGAAACGTACTGCGTGTAGACCGAGCCGTTGGTCATCCAGGCCGGATGCGCGGCGTCGGCTTCCTTGATGAAGTTGTAAGCAGAAATGAACTCAACGAAATCCCACTCCAGCGTGGTTGCGACGATAGAGCCGTGGTCGCGGTGGGTGGTGTACTTCATGTACCAAGGAGGGAAGCCCATCAGCTTGCCCATCTTGCCGTTGTTCTTCTCGCAGAAGAAATTCAGAATGGTGTGCAGTGTTTGCGCGTCGGTACCGACCGGCTGGTCAAGATCGTCGCAGGGAGCCTCCTCGGCGTAGCAGGTCAGATCGAAGAAGAAGCAGCCGTTCATGACCAGATAGTCATGGCTGTACAGCTGGTTCCAGTTGGGAGAACGACCCTCGGCGGTTTCATAAATGGGATTGCCCTCAACGGTCGAGGCGCCGTCCAGCGTGTAGGCAACCATCTCAGAGTTGCAGCGGTCGCCGTACTTCTCCAGTGCCCACAGATAAGCGTCACACTTGGCACTGGCCGAGGAGGGAATGTCGGTGTCGGCAATGGTCGTGCCCTCAATGCCGTCAAACATGGCGTACAGGTTTTCCTTGACGGGAACGTCATGATCGCGCAGCCACTGGTACATGCTCTTGGCCTCCGCGCTGAAGCGCACGGGCAGATAACCGTCAACGGCGCATATGGTGCCGGCAACGTTGGCCGTGGAGGGAACGTCGGGGTCCCAGGCGACCATGCCAAGCTCCTGAATGTAGCTGCCGAAGGTTTCCCACAACTGCTCCCAGGAGGTGATCTCCTTGATGGGGGCACCATCAAACATCTTGCCCTCGCCGGAGATGTAATCCAGCCAGAAGGTGTCGGTGCCGTCGAACATATAGTACAGATAGAAGCCGTTTTCTGCGGCATTCTTGTTCAGGCGACCCTGCAGGGAGGCGATGAAACGAACGATATCGTTGTGCGCAGGGTTGCCGGAGGCAGCCGGCATGCTCTTGATATCGCTGATCTTGTAAACGACGGTGGGATACTCAAACGAGCCGCGGTAGTTCAGCGTAGAGGGCAGCGCCAGATTGAGGGTCGCACCCTCGGCTGCATTCAGATACGTATCGATAAAATATTCAACTGCCTTCTGTGTTGCGTCAGGGTCTGCGCCGGTGATCATCAGCTTGCCGTCCTCGTGCATGATGACAAACTCGTTGATGGCAAGATCGACGGGAACCTTAGAGAAAATCTCGCGGTTGGTGTCGCCGACGATGATCTCAAACGCGGAAGGATCGTCATAGTCGGTGGAAATGTCGATCTCACAGCCGGTGGAAGCGACAATCGCCTTGCGCAGCTCAACGGCGGCCTGGGTCACCGTGTCCTTGGTGCTGTAGCGATCCGAGCGGATAATGCGATACGACGTTACGCCGTCCTTGATGATGTCGACGGTGTCGACGACCTGATCACCGTCATCCGGCGTTTCATCCGGAGAGGGGGAATCGTCGATATCGGTGCAAGCGACCAGCGCCAAAAGAGAGAAGACGCAGGCAAAGGCCAGCACCCATGCGAAAATCTTTTTCATATATTCTACCTCCGTGCAAGCTACCCCGCCATAGCGGCGAGTGTATAGATACCATCAGTATAGCATACATTTGCAAAAAATGCAAGGGGATATGCGAAAAAAGGAAAATTTTGCTTGTACATTTTGTGTGCAGCCTCAAAAAGCAGAGGCACTAATTTTCGATGAGCGTTGAGGATGAGCGGGCATTTATGAGCACCGAACGGGAGTGCTGCTGCAATTGACAGGTGCGCGGACGCGTGCTATAATATGGATACAGACAAAGGAAGGCCAACACCAAGACGAACCGTGCGGCAAGGTGCCGCAGAAAGGAGCAGATATGGGACGCAATATCAGAATTTCACGCGAGAATCGCTGTACAGACCCGGAGGCGCTGGACATGGCTCGCGCATTTATGGAAGATTATCAACGGGCGACCGATATGCTGACGCTGTTACAGAACGAGCGCTCGGCACACCGTGAAATACCCGGCGCAAAATTTTCCGTCACGCCTGAGCAACGGGCGCAGCAGTACGCGTTTTGGGAGGCACGCGCCAAGGAAATCCAAGGCTTGGTCGATCGACTGCCGGCGCATCGGGAGAAAATGATGCTGCATTATCATTATCTGCTCGGATACAGCGTTGAGGCGGTCGCAGAGGTGCTGGACACCTCGCGCAGCGGTGCTTTCCGGCTCAAAAAGCGAGCCCTGGAGGTGGTCGCCGCCCTGCTGCAGAAGCGTCCGACGCTGTTTGCGGCAGGATAAGAGGGTGCGGCGCATAAAAAAAGCGAAACGATCATCCGAAGCCGGTGCGGCAGGACGGTTGGTTTCGCTTTTATGTTTTATGTCCGGACAGGATCAGAGGTCACTTTCTTCCCGGTCGTCCAGTTGATAGCGGCGGATGTTGTCCTCCACGCGCTCTAAAAGCTCGGCGAGCTGCTCCTTTTCCTCGACGGACAAGCCGTGCGTCAGTATGGCACGCCAATCGCTTTGTATCTCCACAATGGCGGGCAGCAGCTCGTAGGCCTGATCGGTCGGAAAGACCTGCACGCTGCGACGGTCTCTGGGATGCGGCCGGCGCTCCACGTAGCCCTCACTCTCCAGCTGAGAGAGGGTGCGCGTGACGTTGCTTTTGTTGACGCCGATATGTACCGCCAGATCCTCCTGGGTGATGCCGGCGTTGCGGCAGATGGTGCGGATGTAGTCGGCGTGGTTAGCGCCCAGTCCCAGCGCGGCAAAGGCTTGACGCTGATAGGCGATCCCCGCCCGGGCGATCGCCTTGAAATACTCGGCATAGGGGGGTGTGATGGTTGCCATAGCGAACTCCTTTAGCCTTGTGCGGTCGTGTGGACCTCGCAGTCCAGACACAGCTCGTCGGCAGCGTTGTAGGTCTGCACGCGGTAGATGATGCCGCCGTCCTCGCCCGTTCTCTGTCCGCGCATGACGCGCAACGTCGCGCCGGCAGAGCCCTCCTTGACGTAATTGAAATGCATGGCGCGGATCAAGGGCACCGTACCGTCGGGCAGGAAATCGCACACCATGTCGGGATAACGGGTGTTGTTCATGTGCCCGTTGTAGTCCAGATCAGAATAGACGATCTTGCGCTCACCCACGCAGATCATCTCGTCCGGCATGACAAAGCGGCGCGGCGGCACCAGATCAAGCGGCTCCTCCGGGTCGTAGTTGTAGCGGTAAGCGTCGGCGCGGCAGGGAAGATGGGTGTTCAGATCAAGCAGCACCCAATGACTGCAGGCCTGCGCGACAATCGTGCCGTCGGGACGCTCCATGACGAAATAACGGGGGTAGTTGCAGCCCATGCCGTAGGTGATCCAGGTGCGCACCCGGATATCCTCGTGCGCGCCAACGTGCGAAAAGATTTCCAGCGACATCCGCGTGAGAATAAAGGCAAGGTTTTGCGTGTCGCGCAGCTCGTCCAGCGACTGCCCGGCGGCGATCATATGTAAATTTGCCGTCTCCTGCAGATAGACCATCAGCTGCGACGGACGAATGATACGGTCAGCGTCGGTGTCGTGCCAACGCGTGCGATAGTTTTCGATATGGTACATAATTTGATTGCTCCTTATGTATGTGTGTTGCCAAGGGGTGTTGCCCCTTGGATTCCCGAAAACTTTAACATGATTAAAGTTTTTGAAGTTTCCAAAGAAACTTTTTTCAAAAAGTTTCTTTGGCGGGGTGTGGGGCAGCGCCCCACCTTCCCTCCGTTACTCCTCCAGCTCCTCGATCTCCTCGTAGGCGGCCAGCAGGGCGTCCTCCAGCTCAGTCTTGCGGCTGTCCAGCTTGGCAACCAGCACGTAGTCGGTCGCCGCCTCACCGGCCAGCTGCTCGTCGATCTCTGAAAGCTCGGCTTCCATCTCCTCGCACATGCGGTGCAGCTTCTCCAAACGGTTTTTGCGCTTGCGCTCCTCGGCGGCGTTCTGCTTGTTTTTGAGATACGCCTCCTTGGATGCCGTCACCTCGGTGACATTTGTTGCTGCTGCGCTTGCCACAGGCGTGCGCTCCGCAATGCGAGCGGTGCGGTAGCGGTCAAATTCGCTGTACCCTTGGCCCACGTGTCCGATCTGAAAATCCAGCACGTCGCCGCCAAAGCAGGGATGCGGACAAAGCTCCAGAATGCGCGTTGCCAGCTTTTCAACAAAATAACGGTCGTGGCTGACGGCGAAAATGGTGCCGTCGTATTCCTCCAAGGCACTCTCCAGCGCCTCGCGGGAGTCAATGTCCAAATGGTTGGTCGGCTCGTCCAGCACCAAGAGGTTCATGTGCGAGAGAATCAGCTTGGACAGCGTCAGTCTTGCGCGCTCGCCACCGCTGAGCACCGAGACGGTTTTCATGACGTCCTCGCCCACAAAGCGGAACAGCGCCAGCGTGTTGCGGATTTTGGTCTCCGGCAGCTGCGGATACGCGCTCCAAAGCTCCTCCAGCACCGTGTTTGCGTCGGTCAGGTTTTGGTTTTCCTGGTCGTAATAGCCGACCTGGACGTTATATCCTGCCTCAATGCGACCCTCGGTCGGCTCAAGCATGTCAAGGATCAGCTTGATCATGGTCGATTTTCCGCAGCCGTTTTTGCCGATCAGCATGACGCGCTGTCCTTTTTTAACGTCAAAATTGACGTTTTGGAACAGTCTGCGGTCGCCAAACGCCATGCCCAGCTGCTGCACGGAGAGCACGTCGTTGCCGCTTTGCAGCGCCTGCGTGAATTTCATGCGCACGGGGCGTGGCGCGTTTTGCGGCTTTTCCAGCTTGACCATCTTGTCCAACAGCTTTTGTCTGCTCTCGGCGGCGATGATGTTGCGCTCGCGGTTCCACTGTCTCTGCTGCGCGATGTAAGCCTGTTGGCGCGCGATCTCCTTTTGCTGCTCGCGGTAGTGCTTTTCTGCCGTGATGCGGTCGGCGCGGCGCTGCTCCATGCTTTTGGTGTAGCCGCCGTTGTACAGCGTGGCGTGGTGGTGCTCGATGCACAGTGTTTTGGTGGTGACTTTATCCAGGAAATAGCGGTCGTGCGAGATAACCAGCACACATTTTTTATAGCTTGCCAGGAAATTTTCCAGCCAAGCGGTGGTTTCGATATCGAGATGGTTGGTCGGCTCGTCGAGCAGCAGGATATCCGGCTCGCGCGACAGCTTGACGGCGAGCGACAGGCGGGTGCGCTGACCGCCGCTCAGAATGCGGACGGGAGATGCCTGCAGCTGCTCATCAAAGCCGAGGTTTTGCAGCATAGAGGCACAGCGGGAGCGAAATTCGAGACCGCCCTCGCGCAAGAAGCGATCGTTGAGCGCGGTAAACTCGGCACTCAGGGCGCCGATATGTGCAGCAGTGGGGTCGGCAAGCGCAGCCTGGAGCTGATCGAGGCGCATTTCCATGGCCAAAAGCTCAGGGAAGGCGCGCAGCATAGTCTCACCGACGGTCAACTCCTCGTCGGAGGACAGAAATTCGTCGCCGGTTTCACAATCGTCCTCAAAGGCGCCCGTCTGCGACAGGATAGCGACGGATTTACCGCCGGCGATGTTGACGCTGCCCTCTTCGGGCTCGTATTCGCCGGTGATGCACTTAAATAAGGAAGATTTTCCGCTGCCGTTGACGCCGATGATACCGAGGCGGTCGGTTTCGTCTAAGGCAAAGCTGATATTTTCCAGGATGGTTGTGACGCCGAAGCGCAGCGTCATGTTTTTTACGGATAAAACGATCATAAATACAAGCCCTTTCGGGTAAAATAGTCGTGATTATGGAAAGCATTCTTTCACATCCTATATTATACGAAAAAAAAGGTGTTTTGTCAACACCTAAATGCGGAGGAGAGATTTGGAATGTGCGAACAGGACTTTCTAACCTTAATAATATTGTTGTTCATTTCTTTGACGCGCGTCAAATGAAACGCTGTTTCGGCTACGCCGAAACCCAAAGAAAACGCGTACAAGGGGACTCCA
>JAFTSR010000175.1 GCA_017467225.1 Clostridia bacterium
CGAACATATCGGTCTCGTACTGGGTATCAGCGTACTTCAGCTGCATGTTGACCTCGAATACCTCAGGGGTTACCAGACGGTAGGTCTCGGAAGCCCAGCACTCCAGAACAGCGGTCATCTGCTGCAGGGTAGCAGCGCGATCGCCCAGGTCGTCCAGACCCTTGAAAATGCCGTACAGGGTGAAGGGGTTACCCATGCAGGTGTAGTAGTTAGCCTGCTTCAGATCGTACTTGGGCATGGGCATTACGCCGTAGTCCCACTCAACGTCCAGGTTCTTAACGCTGTGTGCACGAGTTGCAACGAACATAGCGTTGCCGCTGTTCCAAGGCTTGCTCCAAACGTTGGCATCGTTCTCGTTGTTATCGGCGTAAGCGTTTCTGGTAGCGAACCAGTCGCCCAGCTTGTCAACCAGCTTAACGGTCTTGAAGGAGCCGTAGTCGGGAGATACGATCAGAACCTCTTCGGTGTCAACGTGCTCGATCAGGCGCAGGTTGGAGCCGGTGTAGAAGCTGTCGATCTGGTAGACGGTAGAGGTGAAGCCGTACTGGTCACCGGTGTCTTCCTTATCGGTGTTGGGACCGATATCCTTGAAGGTACCGTTGCCGTCGGCGCCACGGGTCAGGTTGATGAGCTCATCAATGGTCCAGGTGCCCTCGTATGTCATGTTGTAGATCATACGGGCAGCGGGAGAAACGATCTCCTTACCGTTCTCGTCTCTGTCGCTCTCGATACCCTTCTCCTGAGCTGCGGTATTCCAGTACTGGTTCAGCAAGCTCTTGTTGAAGTACAGAACCTGCATCAGGTACAGCACGTTGGGGGAGATATCGCCGGAGATGAAGTACATAGAGTCGGCAATGGACACGGTGCTGATCACGTTGTCGGGCCACCAGGGCTTCTCCAGGTTGATGTAGGAGCCGTCGATGGTCTTGAGGTCCTCCAGGTAGCCCTGGATAGCCAACATACCCTCGGTACGGGAATAGGATGCGATCAGATCGAAGTCGTGAGTCTTGGACTCGTAAACACGCTGAACAAGTGCCACGAAGGGCTTCATGTGCTTAACGTCGCCCTCCTCGGTGGTGAACTTGAGCTCAACGTTCAAACGACGCTCGATCTCACCGTTACGGTCGTAGACTGCGTTGGAAACGTTGTCACTGGTGATCTGCTCCACGTCAAACTCCAGGTTTTCAGCATTCCAGTTGAGAACACTGATCTCATCGTTCTGGTAGTTCAGCGCAGGAAGATCGTCGCCCTCACGGCCGTACTCGTCCAGCTCGGCAGCGGAGCCGATGTCGCCTTCGCCGTCACCCTCGTCGTCACAGGCCACAACGGTCATAACGAGCATCAGGCAAGCGAGCAGCAGTGTGAGCAATCTGACAAAAGTCTTCATGTTGCTGTGCGTCCCCGTATTCACGGGAACTACCTCCTTCTTTCGTTTTTTGGGGCAAAGATAGGTTACGTGGATACATTATACCAAAAGGCACGCCGTTTGTCAATCGGTTTTCCTGCAATATTCACGATTTTTTCATAATCGGCATTGCAAAAAGGCCAAAAAAGCACAAAACGCGTGTTTTGGGAGGTATTCACGCAGGCAAATCCCCCTCCACGCGAGCCGTGCGGCAGGATCCTTGCCTGTCCCCGGAGCGCACCGCCCCGTTTACGATTACATTTTAACAAAAAGCGGCGGCTTTGTCAATCAATTTTTTCTCAATCTGCACGAAAATACATAATTTCTTTCTTTTTTCGTCATCATTGCAACGATATGTGAACCAATTTTCAGAGCCCCATCACAAAATGTTCAAAAAACCGAAACATTTTCCCGTCCAAAAAGAAAAAACCGCACGCGCAGCCGCGCACTCACTTGAAATCCCTTTCGGAATATGCTATAATAAGGAAACCAAAACACACGATGGCAGGAGGCACCTTATGGAATTTCAACCCATTGCGCCGCAGGCGCTGGAAAACGTTTTCCGTCTGATCGGTCACGATTGGATGCTGATCACCGCCGAGGGGCAGGACGAGCGGGGCGTGCAGACAACGAACACGATGACCGCCAGCTGGGGCGGCATGGGCGTGCTGTGGAATAAGCCCGTGGCGTTCTGCTTCATCCGCCCGCAGCGTTACACCTTTGCACTGACCGAGCAAAGCGAGCGCTTTTCCCTTTCCTTCTTTACCGAGGACTACCGCAGCGCCCTGCGCCTGTGCGGCACCGTCAGCGGCAGAGATACCGACAAATTTGCCGCCGCGGGTCTGACCGCGGAAAGAATGGACGGGGTCCCCTATATCAAGGAGGCCCGATTGGTGCTGATCTGCCGCAAGCTGTATGCGGACACGTTGAAGGAGGGGTGCTTTACCGACACCGCTCTGCTTGACAATTACAAGGACGGCGATTTTCACCGCGTGTACGTGGTGCAGATCGAGCAGGCATATATAAAGGAAGGATAATCGCATGAACATCTTTGAGGACGTCAAAACTCTCTGCACCCGCGCCAAGGCGGCGGCACCCGCCCTGCTGATCCCGGGTGAGCGGCGCAACCGCGCTCTGCGCGCCATGGCAAGCTGCCTGCTGACCCGCGCGGATGACATTCTGGCCGCCAATGAGCGGGACCTGGAAAGTGCCGCCGCCAACGGCGTGCCCGCTACCATGCTGGACCGCTTGCGCCTGACCCGTGACCGCATCAACGCCATTGCCGGCGCCATGATAGACCTGATCGCGCTGCCCGACCCGCTGGCGGGCGGGGAGACCTTTACCCGCCCCTCCGGCATTAC
>JAFTSR010000176.1 GCA_017467225.1 Clostridia bacterium
AATGGCAACCAGCGGCATCATGGCGTTGATGCCCTCCGCCGCACCGCGGTTGGTCGCGTCAGTGCTGTCGGTCAGCCAGGCGTTGAAGGAGGCATCGTTGGCCGACGCGCCGAAAAAGGTCATCAGACAGTCCAGAGCGATGACCAGTGACACACCCAGCGAGGCCGCCGAGGCCGCGGACGGAAACGCCGCGCTGATCAGATCCAGCCGCAAAAGAGCAAAGCCCAGGATCGAAATGCCCCAGAGAATATAGCCGCCGCAAATGAAGACCCGCCGCTTGCCAAGACGGTCGGAAAGCGCACCGATAAACACGGTGGTCAGCGTGGCTGTGACGGCGCTGGCGGCAACCATCAGCGAAATGTCAGCCGCCGAGGCGTGAAACATTTTGTAAATAAAGACGTTGAGATACATGTTCTCCACCACCCAGGCGATCTGCCCGATCAGGCTGAGCAGCGTCAGAGTGAGAGTAAATTTGAAAGAGAGCTTGCTTTTCATATTGTCGCACCTTTCTTTTCTTTGGTGACACCATTATACCACAATGCGGCAGAATTTGCAACACCTGCCGCCAAAGACAGCAAAAAACAGCGAGGGCTGTCGATTTTTTCGTTGAAGATTGCACCAAGGGCGATCACCGGTCGCCCTTAACGCATAAAATCGTATCTATGGTATATAAAATCAACCCTCGGTTGATATTCTGCCGTACAGCTCACCAAGGTGGCGGCGGTACGGACGGTCAACGGTCGCAAGCTGCTCGCGCGTGACGCGGAAGCCCCAGTTGCCCTCGGGCACGCCCGGCACGTTCATACGGGTGTCCACGCCGTAGCCGAGAATGTCCTGAATGGGGAAGATGACAAGATCCGCCGCCGAACGGGCAATGGTACGCAGAATGGCGTCACCGCACTGCAGCGGATGCCCGTGGTAGCCGATATATTCCATCATGGTGTTGCGCGTTGCTTCGTCCATTTCGTAGATGTAGGCCAAAAGCGTGGTGTTGTCGTGGGTGCCGGAGTAGGCCACGCAGTGCTCCGGATAGTGGTGCGGCAGGTGCGGATTGTCGCCGCCAAGGAAGGCGAACTGGAACACGCGCATGCCGGGGAAGCCGGAGTCGCGCACCAGGCGCGCGGCATCCTCGTCAATGTCGCCCAGGTCCTCGGCAATGATCAAGGCATCCCCCGTCACCTCGCGCAGCTTGCGGATCAGCGCCATGCCGGGACCCTTGACCCACTTGCCGCTCTTGGCGTTGGGCGCATCGGCAGGGATGGAGAAATAGGCGGACAGTCCGCGGAAATGGTCGATGCGCAGTCCGTCGAAAATCTCCAGCTGGAAGCGCACGCGCTCACACCACCAGGCGTAGCCGTCCTTTTTCATGGCTTTCCAGTTGTACAGCGGATTACCCCACATCTGCCCGTCGGGCGAGAAGTAGTCGGGCGGGACACCGGAGACTGCCTCGGGACGGCGCTCCTTGTCAAGCAGGAAAAGCTCGGGATGGTAGTGCACGTCGGCGCTGTCCAGATCGACGTAGATGGGAATGTCGCCGATGATCTTGACGCCATGCGCGTTGGCATACGCACGGATGCTCTGCCACTGGGTGAAAAAGGTGTGCTGGGTGAATTTCCAGAAGAAAAGCTCGGTAATGTAGTCTTCCGGTTTAAAATATCAACCGCTGGATGATATTTTGCCATAAATTCGCAGAATTCAGCCAGCGGCTGCTTGGCGGCGATAAAGGTTTCGATCGCAGCGCGGCGACTATCGCTGACACGGGTGGAGGCACGGCGCAAAAGAGAATACCGCACGGGCGTCAGCTCGGTGAAGATGCAGCGATACTGCATTTCGCGGCAGCGTTCGACCTCGGCCAGGCGCTCGTCATCGGTCAGAAGACCCTCGCGGTACAGGGTCTGCAGGTCGATCAGAAGCGGATTTCCCGCAAAGGCGCTGTAGGACTTGTAGGGCGAGCCGCTGCGGTCGGGCACGCCGAAGGGCAGCGTCTGCCAGTAGCTGTAGCCGCACGCGGCAAGCAGATCGATAAAATGAACGGCTTCCTGGCCGAACGAGCCGCAGCCGTATTCGCCGGGCAGGGAGGAGACGTGCATTAAAATTCCGCGCGCGCGGGTGGGTGTGGTTTGTGTGGACATATGATCATCCTTTCGTGGGTTATTTACAGAAAATTTGGTGTTTGTTCACAAAATATAAATAAAATGCCCCGTAAGTTATGGTATAATGATGATGGAAACCTTTGAGATGCACCAATATTCAAGAAAAGGAGGTTTTGATGAAAATCCGGCTTTTGTGCTGCCTTATGGCCGCCATGATGCTTTTTGGCTGTG
>JAFTSR010000177.1 GCA_017467225.1 Clostridia bacterium
AGACCGCCCTGGGTACCCAGGATGATGGTATCGCCGGGGGTATTGATGTTCATAGCCCATGCAATACGGAAGTCCAGGATGATACCGCCCTCCAGACGGACGAAAGCGGCGGCGAAGTCATCAACGCCGAACAGGTCAGCGTACTCGGGATGACCGTCGTAGGTGGTGGGGTTCTTACCGAAGAAGTCAGACTTGTAGCCGGTAACGGTCAAAGGCTTCGGATAACCGACAGCGTTGAGCACCATATCCAACGAGTAGCAGCCGATATCAGCCAGTGCGCCCAGGCCTGCGGTCTTGTCCTCGATAAAGGAGGTACCGAAGGGGTTTGGGATACCGCGGCTGCGACCGCCACCGGTCTGGATGTAGTAGATCTGACCCAGCTCACCGGAGTCAACGATCTTCTTGATCATCTGCATATTGGGATCAAGGCGAGGCTGGAAGCCGATGGACAGAACCTTACCGCTTGCCTTCTCAGCCTTCATAACCTCAGCAGCCTCCTCGATGGTGACCGTGAAGGGCTTCTCCAGCATAACGTGAACGCCCTTGTTCAGCGCATAAATTGCAGGCTCAGCGTGCCGACGGTTGTAAGTACAAATCGAAACAGCATCCAGTGCCAAGGACTCGTCATCCAGCATCTCCTTGTGAGATGCGTAATCGGTCTTAACGCCCTCAACGCCGTTCTTCTTGAAGAACGCTGCTGCCTTGCCGGGGATCAGGTCGCAGCCGGCGACGATCTCAACGTCGGGCATTCTCTTGTAGGAATCAATATGAGAGTCGGCGATCCAACCGCATCCGATAATACCGATTCTCATCTTCTTGTTAGCATCAACAACAACCTCAGTGCTTTTCTGGTTGTAGTCAAGCTTTGCATCCATTTTTTCAGCCATGGTTAATTTCTCCTTTGCTTTTTATTTTACATGCCATCTGCGGCATAAAAAATCATTGGTATCAGTAGCCGATCGAGCGCAGATATTCTCTGCTCTTCTCAATGCTCTGCAGCGGCGTCAGGCCCATCGTGGCAACATCCTGCTCAACGACCAGCCAAAGTGCGCCTGCATCCTTGGCAGCGTCAATAATGGCAGGGAAATTCTGAATACCGCTGCCAACGGGACGGAACTCAAAGTTGCCCGGACGCTTGGGTGCTTTATTTTCAATACCGATCAGCTCGTACATGTCCTCGGACTTCTCGCCGTAGAAGTCCTTGAGATGAACCACCGGCGCACGACCGCTATATTTACGGACATACGAAGCAGGATCCTCGCCACCGACGTTGACCCAGCAGGTGTCAAGCTCGGTCTGCAGATAGTCTGCGGGAACGGAATCATAAAGAATATCCAGCGCGTACTTGCCATCCAGCTTCAAAAACTCAAAATCGTGGTTGTGATACAGAAGCGTAATTCCCAGAGAATGTGCAACCTCGCCGATCTTGCGGATATTGGCAATGACCTCGTCAAAATGACCGCCATCGGGACGGTGCTCGGGCATCAGGTAAGGCACAGCCACGTATTTGCAGCCAATGGTCGCATACTGGGACAGAACACCCTTGGCATCAGCCACCATATCCACGTAAGGAACGTGAGCAGAAATGGGAACAAGACCGAGCTCGTCACACATAGCACGGATATCCTCGGGAGCATAGCCGTAAAGGCCGGCAAACTCCACACCGTCGTATCCCATTGCCTTGATTTTTTCCAGCGTTGCGCGCAGATCCTTGGCAGCATCGTCGCGTACGGAATATACCTGTACAGCAATCGGTAAAGACATGATAAAATTTCCTTTCAAGCTTTGAAATTCAGGACGATCTTTGCACCAAGCGGCAAGATCGCTCTTTAAGGTAATTATATCGGATATGCGCGCAAAAATCAAGTCAATATTTACACTTTTCAAGACAAATATTGCTATATCATAGTGCGTGAGGAGAAATGCCCACAATTATGTAACAAACAGCAGGCGGATACCGCATATAGTGGCAATCAGAAGAATAGCGGCATATAGCAAAAGAATGACGCCGGCCACACGGCTGACTTTGACATAGTTGACAGCCGCCACAACCGCAAGAAATGTCAGCAAGGCGCTCAGCAGCGCGGAAAGCGCAAAGCGTGCGGCTAAAAAGAACAACGGATACCACAAAAAGCTGAGAACGATCATGCAAAGCAAGGCTGCCGCGCCACGGTATTTGGCTACGGTGCGCAGATCAACCACGCCGCAAAATCGTTCATCGAACATGACAGCGCCGAAAAGCGCACCCAGAATGAAATACCACGCCGACCAAAACAGCGTCATCAGCGCTACAGACGGCAGCCTCTCTCCCAGCTGCAGCGCACCTCGCGTTCCCCACGGACCGCCGCAAATGCCACGAACCATCCCACCTGCCAGCAATACTACCAAGCCACAGATCAAAGCCGCCGTCAGATCGATTCGCCGCCGGCATATGCGGCGCCCTCGTTTTTTCCAAAAAAGCATATCCCGCCTCCTTAGGTGCCTTTCTTGCTCTGTATGAGTCGGGATAAGAAAATTTGACCAAAAAATGAACCTGATTGTTGATTTATTTCACCTTGGATTGATTTTTCAAAAAATACCGGTCATCCGCAACGACAACTCTACCGGGGAAATTTCGCGCCGGTGGATTTTGCAACAGTCCTACCATGCGTCGGTCCTCCGGCAACGTTTGTTCGTTTGCCAGACGCTCGCACCGCGTGTCATACTCGCAAAGCACGTGTGCGCGACACACCTGCTTTGGCTCACTTCCCTGCACAAAATAACCAACGGCACACCGATCACCGCGCGGATCACAGCGGCACGCCTCACTCGGCAAGCCACCCGAGTCACGGCAATAGCTGGCGCGAATCACCCCCGCAGATACGGGAAACTGCCGTGCATAGCCACTCTGCTGCTCGGCGATGGCGTGAAGCTGCCGCATGTTGTCCTGCCAGATGTCCACCGCCGGGTTACCCTTGACGTCAGACAACGGCGCAGGATAAGGAAAGCCGTACCAAACGCCGGCCAGAAGCTGCGGCGTGTACCCGATGAACCATTTATCCAGATCAGCGCTCGACGTACCCGTTTTGCCCGCTACCTCGACACCGGGAATGCTTGCGCTCTTGCCGGTTCCCTCCTTGACCACGCTCTGCAAAAGCTTGGTCAGGACACAGGCATTCTGCTCACTGATCGCCGGGGTAGCACGAATCGGATTGGAGAGCAGCACCGTGCCGTCCGGCGCCATGACCCGATAGTAGGAGTGCGGCTCGACGTAGCTGCCGCCGTTTGCCGCCATGCTGTAGGCTGCTGTCAGCGTGCGCAGCGTCACGCCATAGTTCATCTGTCCCAGCGCAAGCGCCGCCTCGCCGCAATCGCTGATGCTGCGGCCGTCCGGCAACTGCGCACCGGCAATCAATTCACGCATATGCAGCGTATTTTGCAAAAAATCGAATGAATTTTCCTTGCCAATCTCTCGCAGTACCCGCACCGAAACGGTATTGATCGAATGCGCCAGGGCGTAGCGGATATCGGTCAGGCCACGATAGACGCGATTGGCATTCTTTGGCCAGGCCACCGGCTTGACAATCGGCCCGTTAGCGCGGTTGAGATTGTAGTTACCGAAGCTGAGTGGAGCATCGTCGAAAACGCTTGCCCAGGTAATCTTTCCCTCCTGCAGCGCCGGCGCATAGACCGAGAGCGGCTTGATCGCCGAGGCAGGCGGTCGCTTGGCATCTGTTGCGTAGCTGCGAATACGGTTTCCACTTTTCTCACCCACGCCCCCCGCAACGGCAAGAATATCTCCCGTGCGTGGATCCATGACGATCATCGCACTTTGCGCGCGCTCGCCGTTCTTGTGGACCGGAAAGTTTTTCTCATTTTGGTAGTATTTTTCAACCGTCAGTTGCATTTTTGGGGAAACAGCCACATCAATTTGCAATCCTCCGCTCCAGATCAACCGATTGGCATACTCGCGCGTATATCCCAAGCGTTCGCACAAATCGTTGACTACGTCGCTGACCACAAGATCCACGTACCAGGAGCGCACGTCATCAAAGTGCTCTCGGGAGCGAGCCGTCACCAGCAGCGGCTTGGCGGCAGCCTCGTCAGCTTGCGTCTTGTCAAGATATCCCTGCTCTACCATGCGCGAAAGGATCAGATCGCGCCGCGCCTTGGTATGCTCCGGAAAACGCACGGGATCATAATAAGAGGGATTGTTGGTAATAGCCGCAATGGTGGCGCACTCCTCCAGCATCAGCTCACTGACTGGCTTTTCAAAATAGCACTGTGCCGCAGCTCCAACGCCATAACAACCGCGCGCCAGGTTGATCACATTGAGATAGGATTCCAGGATTTCCTGCTTGGATCGACAGTTCTCCAAGGCATTGGCATAGCACATCTCCTGCAGTTTTCTACGCACCGAAACGTCGGCCTCGCCCGTTAGATTTTTGACCAGCTGTTGAGTAATGGTCGACGCGCCAAATCGCGCCTCTTTTTGGGTCAGAAAATTGATTGCCGCCTCACCCGTCCGCAGATAATCCACGCCGTGATGCTCCCAAAAACGCTTGTCCTCGATCGCTACGAATGCGTCGATCAAATGCTTTGGCAGCTCCTCGTAGCGCACCGGAATGCACAGCTTGCCGCCGTCAAGCGTTCCCCCCTCCAACGCAACTCGCTCACCGACCCGCGCTGTGCGATCTTGAAAATCGTAATAATACAGCTGCGACGGACCGACGTAGCTCTGCTGTGCCAAGGCCTCCTCGGCCAGCTCGCTTTTTACGTTTTGCGTCACATAATATCCGATCAGGAGCGCCAGGCAAAGCGTCAGAACGCCTAAAAAAGCCAGCAGCGACAACAGCATATTGCCAAAAAAGCGACCGATCACACCTCGGTAGCGTCGACTCCTTTTTTCTTTGAGAATTTCGCCCATATCTATTCCTTTTCTATTTCA
>JAFTSR010000178.1 GCA_017467225.1 Clostridia bacterium
GGCCGGTCGAGATCATATCGGTGTTGGTGCAAGAGCCGGGAATGCCCAGGACACAGTCGTGATGCATCCAAACCAAGGACGCATACTCTTCCTGGTAAACGTCGTACTTCGGAATCGGCAAAACGCCGTACGCAGAGGACATATCACGCAAGCCCAAAACAGTTTTCACCGAGCTGGGGAAGAACAAGCAGCGATCAGCCCTGAAGGGATCGTATCCCTCCGGAACCAACGCAGGATCAACCGTATTCTGAAAATAAAAATCCGTATACAGAACATCCTCAAGAATGTTCTGCCAGATCATAAGATTATCCTCTTTTGATATCGTCAGCTCCACATAACCTTCCTCGTTGACCTGGGCAAATTTGTTACCCGAGCCCATATACAAATAATGCAAAAGGTCTCTTGAATTGCTGAAAAGACCGTACATATCATCAGACGAATTGATCAGATCGTCACCGTCAAGATCGGCTGCCACGCTCTCCGACAGCTCGACCATCATCTCCACCGTCCACTCGCCCATACGCGCGACTTCAAACAAATCCTCAATGCCCTCATCGTCGGCAACCTTCTGATTGAAAAATACCAGCGAAGCTGCACCCTTGTCTCGCAGCAGCATCTCAGGTGCCGCAAAATAAAGTGCATTGCCCATGGCATACGACTTGACACTGTCCTGACTCCACCACGGCATTTGGGTATGGAGATAGCTCAATTCGTTCATATCGGTCATCAGGCCCTCCAGGCAAAACGGCGCGACATCGGCTGTGCGCAGCGTGATCATCTGATACCCTTCATCGCCCGATGATTCGTTCGCACGAAAGACCGTGCTATAATTTGTTGCGCCATCAACGCTGACGTACTCCTTGGTGATAACGATGTCGTAAAGCTCCTCAACCGCGCCGTTTCGGTCGTAGATGGCGGCGGTCAGGGAATCACCCTCGATGGTGTCTACGTCAATGTCCTCCCACGGAATCCAACCCGAGCCAACATCGGTCTGACCGTTGGCTGTCCACTCCAAAACGTGGATCTGTGCACCGCCATAGGTCGTCGTGGGCAAATAACTGATAGAAAGTCTATCATCCTTGGGTTCGCTGGGAATCTCCTCATCCGTGGGAGTGTTCCCATCCGGCGTCTTGTCGTCGGGCGTCTTTTCATCCTCGGTGCCGTCCGCACAAGAAACCAGGGAAAGCGTGCCGAGCGCCATCAAGAGCACCAGCATCATGGCAAGTATGCGCAGCATTATATTTTTCATACTCATCCCCTCCTTAAATCATGTTATATTTTTTCAACATAGAGCGCTCAAAGTCAAGCAAATATTTCGCTTCGGCATCGATTGCAGCCTCGCCGGGGTTGTCGATCAGGTCGCGGTACACGTGAATATCGCGTCCTACCTCGCCACCCTGCATCACGAACGGCTCGGAAACAATACGTCCCGTATATCCGATCTCGGCAAGCGCGCCGAATACCTCATTCCAGTTGATATGACCTCGACCGGGTGCACGACGGTTGTTATCCCCCGTGTGGAAGCTCTTGAGCCGGTCTGCACCGACCAAACGAATGGCATCGCCGAGGTTATCCTCCTCAATATTCATGTGATAAGTATCCAGCAAAACACCAATATTCGGACTATCGATTTCGGCAATATACGCCAAGGCTTCCTTGGCGGTATTGATCAGACAGGTTTCAAAGCGATTGACCGCCTCGACGCAATAAGTCACGTCGCAATCCTCGGCAACCTTGATGATCTCCGTCAGACTCTTGACGCTCTGATCCCAGAACGGCATTTTGGAGTCGCCCATGTTGTCGGGCGTGCCCCATCCGGCATAGCTGACACCGGACAGCAGCGTTCCGCCGCCTATGTGCATCTTGCGAATGATGTTCTGCAAATAGGTTACACCGCCGCGGCGAATGCTCTCATCCAACGAGGACACGTCGTATCTGCGGTCAAGGCCCAAGCTGTAGGTTAACTCAATACCGACGGCATCCGCTTCTTTTCTCAACTCCCGGATGTGATCGTCGCTCATCTCCAACAAGGGTTGTGCTTGAAATTCCAGAATGTCGAACCCGATCTCTGCGGCCTTTCGTATGTACTTTTTGTGATCGGAATCCCAGTTCTTTTCCCAGAAATTCATAAATATTCCGAGCTTGTTCATCTTAATTGCCTCCTTATTTCAATTAAAGCACGACTTCCGTGTATCCGAGATATTTGGAAAGCGCTTCACGCAATGCATCGCACCAATCGCCCTCGGTGATAATGGCGTGGTGGCGGAAGCCCTCCTCGCTCATGTGGCGCAGCTTGCGCTGCAGATCGGGCAGTTCAATCACCCCATATGTGCCGAAAAATTCTCTGTCCAGCTCAATATCGGTCATCTCAGCGCGCTCAACGAAATAACGCGCTTCACCGTCTTCGGTGCGCATACCGCAGATGGTGATGGTGCAGGGCTTGATCTTGCCCACGTTGACTCCCCAGGAGCAGTTGCACCCCTGTGTTTTGGTGAACATCTTGTGCTCCTCCATATGCCCCTTTCCGCAAAGCAGATCAATCGGCAAGGGACCGCAATGGAATAGGATGCATTTGTTAGGATCGTCGCCGTAGTTGTTATTGATGTCCAGGCAACCGACGCCCGTGGTGGACGCCAACGCCAGCGCCAGCATAGCAGGCGCGTTATTCACGTCGGTTTCGCAAACCACGGGGATCTGACGCTTGTTCAGAATACCCATGACGGTACAGGGCGTGATCTTATATTCGTACTGCAGTTCACTCCAGCAGCGAATGGCGATGACGTCCGCTTTGATCTCATCTCGCAGCTCCTGCAGCGCGATACCGAATTTGCATTGATTGACGATGGCATATCGCGGTGCGTCACTGATATCGGAAATAGCGCAGATTTCGCGCTCCCACTCAGCCATTCGGGGATCATCATCGGCTATTTTCTTCATTTTGTCGAACAGCTGCGTCATATCCAGCGTTTCCACATCGCATCCATGCGCCTCCCAAGCGCCCTCATCGAAGCGGACGCTTTTGAACGCCGTGGTTCTGGCGCCCAGCACGGCAACACGCATATGCTTCATACGCTTGACCACGCGGCAGATGGCAGAAAAGCGAACGAGCTCCTCGGTAAATCCATCGCTTTTGGGATCAACGACGAAGGAACGCGTGTTGACAAATTTAGTTTTCATCTGCTTGAGAACAGCGCAAAGTCCCAGCTTGCCACAAAAGGCATCGCGGCGGTTTGCAAAATCCAGCTTGTCAAGCTCGTCGGGATATGCCTGCAGTAAGATCGGTACGGTGACGTCCTTGATGGCTTCTTTGATACCGTTTTCATCTCCGAAGTTGGGCAGACAAATAATCAAGCCGTCGTATTCTCCATCGTGTGCCTTGAGAAAATCGGCAAAGATCTCGCCCTCAGCTCGTGTTTCCACCGCGCCGTATCTTGTCAGTGCGGCGTCGATCATCAGCGCCTGTGCACCCACGCGCTTAACAGCTGCACGCATCTCATCACGTGCGGCGTCGATCACGCTGCTTGGAAAAAAGCCTCTGTTGGCAACCAATATCGCAAATGTCATATAACCACATCCTTTCTTTATTCGATTATTCTGTTCAATCATTTTTGGCGATATATAAAATCTGAAGCATTTGCATCATTATTGCAAATAGGATTGTAGACCGCCATGCTGCCGTCACGCAAAGCAAAGGTTTTCTGGCTGGTCACAACAGCGTTGATCACAGTCAGCGAGCCGCTTTCCTGATAAATAACGTGCGCGCCGAGATTGTCAGAGCAGACATTGACACCGACAACGTCCGTGCCGCCATTATTATAGAGCATGTGCTTGGCGCCGTAAATGAAGCTGTTATAGACCTGCTGTCCGCTTCCCTTTCCGACGGTGATATATCTGCAGCTCGGAATAGTGTATTTGTTGAAAAAATTCGGGAAGATGGTCGCCGCCTCGTTGGTGGGGATGACGCCGTTGGTTCGATAAAGCACCGTACCGTTGGCAAGGCAGTTTGTAATCATGCCGTCATTGCCCGAAACCTCCATGTGGCTGTAGAAGCAGCCGGAGAACAGACCGCTGATCAGGTGATTGTCGCAATCTGTAAAGTCGATGCCGTGCGTCGCACCCGAAATACAGCAATTGATTGCCCACACGCCCGTTCCCTCACCGCGGATGGCAAAGGGATAATGGAATATCGGCTCGCCAGCATCGACGGCGGTGATGTTGTCAGCATACATGAAATACACGCCGCTGATACCGGCGTTATCTCCTGCCAGCGTGACCATGGCAGGCGCGTCGATCTGCTCGTTCTCACTTCCCCTTTGCTTGCACCAAAGCACCGTGCCCACGTTAGGGATACGTTGCGGTGAAGCTGCCGCGCCAACGATCTCTGTGTTAGCGGGAACATGTAAGCCCGTGAAAATTTCGTAATTGCCTGCGGGAAGGTAAACAACACCGCCGCCCGTCGCACCAATGCGGTCCAGCGCGGCTTGAATATCTGCCTCCGCGCATCCTGCACTGACTGTTTCAAACGCCGCACCGGTGGATTTGCTTTGGGGTTCGCTTTTCATCGCGTAGGTGCTCAGATCAGCATCTTTACCCGCGTCGGTATAGGACACATTACCGTAAACCTCACCCTGCAATGAAACATCAGCAAGATGAATATATGCCTGTCGCTGTACGCCAAAGGAATCCTTAACCTGTGGACAGCCATTATAGATGGCATATTTCTCTCCTTGGATACTGGAATTGGAAATGATGTAGCCGCAACGGCAGTCAATGGCCGTCAGATCAGCGCAAATATTGGATGCGTAGCCGCTGACGCTTTGGTAAACGTCCTCCTCGGCGTAGATGCCGTAGGTACAATCGCGAATCGTTACCTCGCTCATCGGCCCGGACGCCATCCAGCGCGTCGGCTCAGCCGAAAACAGCATGCCATATTCGTAGCCCTCGATGGTGATACGGGAGAATTGCTGCTGCTCCAGATCATGCAACAGCATGGCAGCAGATTGATTGGACTTTAAGTAGGTGCTCACGGCAGCCGCATCGACAGCGTGGTAGGCACCCGTGGCTCCCGCCCAATACTTCGGCGAGAAGGTAATTCGGTCAAAAACGCCAACGTCGGCAGAAGAACCGATTTCCATACCCGTCTTCAGGCAAGTGCCCTTGAAATTGATCAAATTGGTGGATTCATTGATGGCTTCCACACTTACGCCTACATAGGCGTTGAGCAGCGTGATATTCTTCATGGTGCGAAGGCGTGTATTGCCGGTCAGAACAAAGGTGGGCGCATATGCTTGTACGTTCTGTATGCTTTGTTTGGGATAATAGACGGTCAGGCCGCAAACACCCGCACATTCTTTGAGCACGAAGATTCCCTTTTTACTCTTGGGAGAGGTAACGGCGTGAATGACCGTACCGTAATCACCGTTGAAATCCGCGGCATCGGGATCATTCCAGTCACCGCGCAGCGTTACCAGCGGAGGGATGGTCAACGTATCGCTGATCAAATAGTCGCCTGCCGGCACCCAAACGGTTCCACCACCCAGGGACTCCGCTTTTTTCAGTGCATCGCGGAAGGCAGTCGTAGAGTCATTGACTCCCTCGGGATCTGCACCGAATTCAAGAACGTCAACGGCGGCTACGATGTTTTCATTGGTTTCAAATAAGGTTTCAACCAAATACGGTGTCTTTTTTCCCGCGTTTGGGTTTCGTGGCTTGAGCATTTCTTCAGTGTTTGGCTGCTTGCCCTGTTGTCCGTGGGGGAAGCAAGCGCCGAAGAAAACCAACAGCGCAGCGCAAAGGATAATATGGCCAAAAAGGATCAGTCGTTTTTTTGTCATGCTCGTTCTCCTTTTTTATTGGGGATGCGGTTTGCGGTACGATGTAAATGTACTGCACCCCGTTCACTTTATCGTTAAAGTGATTATAGCACATATGCCTACGTTTGTCAATAGGTTTTTGTGAATTTTACATCAACAAATCTTGACAAATCCTCAAAAATGGTATATAATCATAGCACTGCCTGATGTTCCCGGAGGATGAGCCCATGTCGATCACCTTAAAAGATATTGCGCAAGAATTGAATATTTCTATCAACGCAGTCTCCCGTGCGCTGCGGAATATGCCTGACATCGGACCGGATACGACAAAGCTGGTGCACGAAACGGCACAGCGGATGGGATACCGAAAAAACCTTGCCGCAAGCTACCTGAAAACGGCAAGGTCCATGACACTGGGCATTATTGTTCCCGATGTGTGCAATCCCGTATTTTCGCATATGTATCGCGGTGTTGAAAAGATCTGCGGCAACATGGGATATACGCTGATGCTGGCAAATTCGAGCGAGAGACCCGATAAGGAAAGCGCGCAGCTTGACAGCATGATCGCCCGCGGCATCGACGGTGTCTTTATTGTACCGAGCATTCAGAATTCTGCCTTGAGCAAGCAGCTTGAGACAGCAAAAATTCCCTATGTTCTGCTCCAACGCAAGTCCAGTGAGCATCTGTCTCATTTCGTTCAAAGTGATGATTTCGAGGGCGGCTATCTGGCTGCCAAGCATCTGTACACTCTGGGACATCGCTCCTTCCTCCTGATCTTCCCCTCCCTGCTGATCTCCTCCGCACAGGAGAGATATCACGGATTTCTTTCATACCTGCGTGAAAACGGTGTATCCGACAGTGCCGTCTACGTATTGGAGTGCGACGGTACACGCGACTCGGGATATGAAGCAATGCACACATGGCTTGCGGAGCATGCGACACGGAAAAAGCTTCATGCCTCTGCCGTTTTTTGCTTTAGCGACTACGTTGCCGCCGGTGTATATTCCGCCATCAAGAAATTCGGTCTGCACATCCCTGATGATCTATCTGTCATCGGATATGACAACAACGAATATTCAGATATTGTCTTTCCGCCGCTTACTACCATTGACATTTTGTCCTACGATATCGGCAAGCACGCCGCTCGCTTGATGCTGGATATCCTGCAGAGTGATAAGCAAGACGGCTCGGAGGCACAGACAAAGGTGATTATCTCCCCGCAGCTTATCGTCAGAGAGTCAACCGCAAAAAAAGCGTAAACAACACTAAGCACCGCGTCACGCTTTTCAACCAGGCTCTCAATCCCCAATTAGTAATGATTTTCATTATAAAAAGCGATTCAAGCCTAAAAACTCGATTCGCTTTTTTAGTTAGCAAATTGCAAATATACGCAAGTCACGACAAAATGGAAGATCAATATTTATATTTCCCTCACGCTGGTACGGCAAATAAAATTTATCGCTCCTACAGCAAAGCCCTTGAAATTTTTCAAGAACACCTGCCGCAAACGAACTCAACGCGCATCGCGCGTTGGAGGGGCGAACCAATTTAGATACATATGTGCACACTTCAGGGATCCTGAACCCCGCATTTGCGGCAGTGCACCAACTGAGCCCCAGCCCAGGCGGTTGGGGAGCGCGAGGGATATCCAAA
>JAFTSR010000179.1 GCA_017467225.1 Clostridia bacterium
CGGCGATAGCCGGACCGGACAGACAACCGATATCACCACCCAGCGCCAACAGCGCAAAGGTAGTCACACCGCAACCGTTCAATTGCACCGAGGCGCGGCTATAGGTGCCCGGCCACAAAATACCGACCGAAAGCCCACACAGGCCACAGCCGATCAAGGAAAGCAGCGGCAGGGGCGATAGGGCGGCCAGCAGATACGCCACAATGCACAAAAGGCAGGACACCGTCGTAAAGCCGGCAAGGTCCATGCGGTCACTGTGCAGCCCGTAATAGGTGCGCGAGAGCGCCATCATCAAAGCAAAGGCGCAAGGACCGAGAATGTCGCCCAGCGTTTTATCAACCCCCAGGGCAGCCTCGGCAAAATTGGATGCCCACTGGCTCATTGCCTGCTCGGCAGCACCGGCGCAGACCATCATGAAAAAGAACAGAACGAACAGCGTGCGCGCGCGTCGGCGGCCGGCAGCGGCATCCCGCGGTGTGGCAGCAGAAATCGACGCAGAGACGGTATCGTCCGCGTGCAGGCGATAAACGGGCACAAGACAAAAGGCAATGGCGACCACGGTGGGCAGGATCGCCCAGAGCATGGCAAGCAGCCGCCAGTGCTCCACGCCGACGATGAAGAAAAACAGCGTGGAGAGCAGGACGGTCCCCATCTGTCCCCAGCAATAGAAGGAATGCAACAGGCTCATACCGCCGCTCTTATCCTTGGTGGGGCATGCCTCTACCATGGGGCTGATAATCACCTCGGTCAATCCGCCGCCCACGCTTGCCAGCACGGTTGCAATGCACAGCCCTGCATACGGCGAGGGCAACACCGAGGGTAACACGCCGATGCCCAGCATGCCGACCAGGGCAAAGACGTGTGCTGCGATCGCGGCAGCGCGGTAGCTGATGCGCTTCATGAACACCGATGCCATCGCATCCATGGAAAGCTGGGTAACAAAGGAAATGGCGATCAAGGCACTGACCTGAGAGAGCGACAGCCCGAATTCGCGCTGAAACGTCAAAAACAGAAGCGGGGGAAAATTGATCACAAGGGCTTGCGTCAGATAACCGCCGTAGCATGCAAGCAGGGTATGGCGGTGCGAAAGATGCGTGCGTAAAGACATAGATAATCCTTTCGTATCATTCCATGACAGAATAAAATCTGCAGTCAAGTATATCACTTTTGACAGAGTTTGTCAACCGTTTGTCCACAATTCTCTTGACAAGCGGGACATTATCCCTTATAATATTACTATATTCGTCCGCCGAAAAAATGATACGGCAAATGAAAGGAGCTCCCTCTTATGCAGCTTTCCGAACGCGCCAAGGCGCTTCTGGCGACGCCCACCGTCGGCTCGCCTCTGAAAAAGATGTACAGCGATTATGTGTCCGATTATACCCAGCGCCAGCTGATCAGCTTTGACTCGCTGGATCTGCCCGGCCTTTGCGCCGTTCCCGAGGCGACCATTGACACCGAAACTATGCGCGAGGGCACCGGCGCACTCCGCTGGGTGCTCCCCGAGGAAACCAACGGGCTCAAGCAGATGTGCTGGGCTGCCGGCAAGCAGTTCCATCTGGACGTCACCGA
>JAFTSR010000180.1 GCA_017467225.1 Clostridia bacterium
GTCGGCAATACGGAACTTGGTCTTGTTCAAACCGTGGCGGCGCAGCTGCTTGGGCAGAAGATGGTTCTTTGCAATATGCAGCTTTTCGCTCTTGGTGTAGGATTTGATTTCAATGATCTCCATACGGTCGATCAGCGGACGGGGAACCGTCTCCAGCGTGTTGGCCGTTGCGATAAACAAGCAGTCGGACAGATCAAAGGGCAGCTCGATATAGTGGTCGCGGAAGGCGCGGTTTTGTTCACCGTCCAGAACCTCAAGCAAAGCGGCAGCAGGGTCGCCCTGAATGCTTTGCGTCATTTTATCGATCTCGTCAAGAAGAATGAGCGGATTGGCGGTGCCGGCCTGGGAGAGCGCGTTCATGATGCGGCCGGGCATGGAGCCAAGATACGTGCGGCGATGACCGCGGATGTCGGACTCGTCACGAATGCCGCCCAGTGATACACGCACGTATTCGCGCTTCATGGCGCGCGCCACCGACGCGGCGATTGAGGTCTTGCCGACACCGGGAGCGCCGACCAGACAAAGCACTTGGTTTTTGAGCTCGGGATGCAGCTGCTTGACAGCCAGATATTCCAGGATGCGCTCCTTGACCTTGTCAAGGCCGTAGTGATCCTCGTCCAGAATTTTCTGCGCGGCGGGAACGTTCAGGCGCTCCTTGGAGAATTTGCCCCAAGGGAGAGCAAGGACGGTATCAAGATAGGTGGTGATAATGCCGGCCTCCTGCGAGCCAAACGGCGTACGGGAAAGACGGTCGTTCTCACGCAGCAGCTTTTCACGCGCCTCGTCAGAAAGCTTGGCGGCATAGATCATGTCCTCATATCTCTCGGTTTCGGCAGCCGCGCCGTCACCAAGCTCCTCGTGAATGACACGCAGCTGCTCACGCAGATAGTATTCCTTCTGATTGCGCTGCATGTTTTCGCGAACCTTTTTGTGGATGCCGGCCTCGCATTGCAAAACCTCCTCCATCGTAGCCATCAGTGACAAAAGCACGTCAATACGGCGGAAATGATCAAATTCGCAAAGCACGTCCAGCTTATCCTCACAGCGGAACAGTACGTTGGTTGCAATAAAGTCGGCCAGCTGCGCAGGATTGCGGATGTTGGCAGCCGCTGCTGCCAGCTCGGTAGTCGAGCCGGGCATCAGTCGCAAAAGACGCGACAGAGCCACGTTGAGCGTGTGCAGATAGGAGCGTGCACGGACGTCGTCGACATCGCGCAGCATGATCGCCTTGGCAATGACGTCGGCTGTAAGGTAAGGCCCGTCGGTATGGAGCCGTAAAAGCGTTGCGCGCGCGGTTCCCTCGACGCTGATGCGGACGTGATCCTCCACGCGAACGACCTGCTTGACGTAAGCAATGGTGCCCACGGGTGCGTACATGCTCGGGTCGGTCAGCGCCACCTTTTTGTGAGGATCGTCTGCTTCCGGCTCATCCGGCTCCGTCTGATCTGCGTCCTCCTCCAGAGAGGACATCAGCTCAGAGAGCAGCTCATGCGCCTGATGGTGCATCAAGACGGGGAGCGTTCCTTCCTCGGGTGCGGGATTTTCGGTCAGAAGCAGCACGGGCGTATTGCTCTCCGAGGCGGCGGTTGCAGCCAGAATATCCTCTTTGTCGATCAGCTCGAAATTGTGCAGTGCCGACGGAAAAGCCACCATGCCGCGCAGCGGCAGAACGGGAAGCGTCAGTTTGTCGATTTTTTCAATGTATTGTGCCATGTTACCTTTTTATTCCAAACTTCTGCACGGCAGAAGAGGTCCTTTCGTTGATCGGTGCGCCGATTTTCGGGCGGCGCATATGTTTCTCTACATTATACCATACTTTTTGAAAATAATCTATAGTAAATCGAAAATTTTACAATTTAGATACAATTGCGCACAGAAAATAAAAAAAGAGGCACAACAGGGTCCGACGCCGCAGGGAAGAATATCATGAGCTTGATATTTCGCGGTGACGAAGTATTGTGCCAAAAATGAAGCAGGCATGTCAGGTCGGGGGGACACTGGTTTGTCTGCCCGAATATTATACACCAAAACTTGCGATTTGTAAAGTATCAAAATTGACGAATATCGACGCGAAATTTCGTCATAATCACCTAAGCATAAATTAAATCGCACAGTTTGATGAAATATTTTATTGAAAATACGGATGACATTTCAAGGTTTATGTATGACATGCGACAAAAATGGCGTACACCCCTTTTTTTAGCTTCGTTTCTGTAAGGGTGTCTCCTTGCTTGACGTCGGGAATACTACCGAAAATCGCACTTAAAACACGTAAACGGAAAAACTTGAAAAATATTTGGATTTTTTGCAAAAAAGGTATTGACAAACCGGTCGACATGTGGTATAATACTCGAGAAATGAAAGCAGAACAGCCGTTCTCACCCTGCCGCGGCGGCGCGCACGGGTTTATAGTGGTCAATCCTATACCTATTGGGGGTATGGTGCGCTCGCTTGGTCGGCTTATGCTTTCCAAGCGTTTTTTTATTTTTATTCTTATTTTATTTCGGAGGTACACTGCTATTAGCACGAAAGAAATGCTGATCAATGAGGACATTCGTGTCAGTGAGCTTCGCGTGACCGGCGCTACGGGTGAGACTTTGGGCATTATGAGCACCAAGGCTGCACTGCGTATGGCGGACGAAGCAGGTCTTGATCTGGTTCTCATAGCACCGCAGGCAACGCCCCCTGTCGCTCGCATCATGGACTACGGTAAATACCGTTTTGAATGCGAAAAGCGCGAAAAAGAGGCGAAGAAAAAGCAGCAGGTTGTTGAGCTCAAGGAAATTCAGCTCTCCTGCCGTATCGACACGCACGATTTTGAAACCAAGGCTCGTCAGGCAAGAAAGTTCCTGGAGAGCGGAAACAAGGTTCGCGTCGTCATGAAGTTCAAGGGAAGAGAGATGAGTCACCAGTCCATCGGACGTGAGGTGATGACCCGCTTCTCCGATACACTTTCCGACATCGGCGGTTCCGATAAGCCTCCCGTACTTGACGGACGCTTCATGAGCATTGTGCTCGCGCCCATCAAAAAGTAATTCAATTCCAAGCTATGATTCATCGGTCACCTCATGGTGACTTGCATGATAGATCACCGCAGCATCCCACGCAATTTGCGAGCTGCGGGCAGAACAAAACGAAAAGGAGTTTCACAAAATGGGAAAAGTTAAGACACATAAAGCAAGCGCGAAAAGATTTTCCGTGACCGGCACCGGTAAGGTTAATCTGAACCACTGCCACCGCCGCCACAAGACCGGTAACAAGAGCGGTAACAAGCTGCGTCATCTGCGCGGAACCGGCTACGTTCAGGGTAAGATGGCCGAGAACGTAAAGGCACTCATCCAGAAGTAATCACAGAAAGTAGAGGAAAGAAAAATGGCAAGAGTTAAGGGCGCGATGATGACGCGCAAGAGAAGAAATAAGGTTCTGAAGGCTGCGAAGGGTTACTGGGGTGCAAAGTCTAAGCACTTCAAGATGGCTAAGCAGCAGGTCATGAAGAGCTGCAACTATGCTTTTGCAGGCCGCAAGATGAAGAAGAGAGA
>JAFTSR010000181.1 GCA_017467225.1 Clostridia bacterium
CCTTGGTTTCAAGCAAAAGCTGCAGCACGTCATCGGCATTCTCGCGGTCGAGATTACCCGTCGGCTCGTCGGCAAAGACGATCTGTGGCATGTTGATCAGGGCGCGTGCGATGGCAACTCGCTGCTGCTGACCGCCCGACAGCTCGGACGGCAAATGGTGCAGTCGGTCGCCGATATCCAGCGTCGCCACCAGCTTTTTGAGCGTCTCGCTGTACGCTTCCTCGCTCTTGTAGCACATCATGGTCGGCACCAAAATGTTTTCCAGCGCCGTAAAGTGCGGAATCAGATGGTGTGTCTGGAACACCATGCCGATATAGGTGCCGCGGAAACGACCCAGTTGATCCGGCGTCATCTCGCCCAGCTTGTTGCCGCGCACGTAGATCTCGCCTGCGTTGGGACGGTCAAGACCGGCGCACAGGTGCAACAGCGTGCTCTTTCCCGAGCCGGACGTGCCTACGATAGCCACAAATTCATTTTGAAATACGCGGAAGGAAGCGCGGTTGACCGCCGTTACCACCTGGTCGTACTGGCGGTACTGCTTGATGACGTCCACCGTCTCCAGGAGCACCTTGCGACCTTCAATTTCATAGGACAGGTCCAGATCGTGATTGATCCGCATCTTTTTTTCCAAGCGCTCCTCGGCTTTTTCTTCTCTACTCTTTCTCGGATACATCAGCTGCGTCCTCCTGATTGTTTGATTGATATGCCGCTCTCTCGGCAGCAAGCATGCCCTCGATCTCGTCCTCCGTTTGCATTGCGCGGCGCACGTGATAATACTCGATAGCGCACGGCGCAAAGCCGCAAAGCAGCGCAAAGAACAGAATGATCGGAACGACCAGCGGCGAGACGCGATAATACATCAGCGCCGAGGTCACAAAGCCACCCGCCGGCAGCCATTCGTTGCACAGCTTGAAGGCCAGATAATCTACAAAAAGTCCCAGCGGCAGCATGGCGGCAAAGTTGACCGCCGCTAGAATGGCACCGGAAACCAAAAGGAGTCTGCTGCGCTCGCGCCGCTGCGCACCCAGCGTTTTGAGAATGAACCACTCACGCTCGCGCTTCTGATAAAAGACGCGCTGCGAGAAAAAGCTGAACAGCGGCATCATGGCCAAAAGAAAATAAGCTGCCGTGATCAGTCGTGCCGACAGATTGCGGAACGAGCCAAGATAATGCGAGAACTGATAATTGTGCGTCAGAATACCGGTGCCCAGATAATCGGCCGCCGCCAGCTGCACACCCTCGTCCACCGTCTTCAAGGTGGCAAAGTCGGTGTCTTGCTTCAGATACACCTGCACCGACGTGGGATAGGCCTCCTTGCCCGTCAGCGTATAGTAAGCGTCATGATTGACACCGCAGTTGAACATATGATCGGATTTTTCATCCCGTACAACGGCGCAGACGGTGTACTCCTCCCAGTAAAACTCCTCGTCGTTGAGCATCATGCGCAAAAGGTCGATGTTATTGGTGGTCATGACCTGGGTGAATTTGGCCATCTTGTTGGTCGCCAGCAGCACCGTGTCGCCCACCTCAAAGGCAAAACGGGTGGTATTATTCAGGGCGGTCGTCAAAATGACGCTGCGGTCATTGGTCAGCACCTCGTACACGTCGCCGTCGATCTGCTCGCTTGCGGCGACCAGTCGATCCAGCGCGTCCTTGTTGTACGCCACGTAGCGGTAGGCGTTGGTTGCGTACGGATGCTCGGCACCGGAGTGCTCGCGGCTGTTTGCGGTGTACGTGCCTGCCCGGCGTGCCGCCTGTGCGCTGACGGCCATACAGCCACGCAAGTCCATAACGTTGGTCGAAATGCCATAAGCGCAATGATCCACGCCCTCCAGCTGCTCAATATCGTAAGACAGCAGCTCGGCGCTGGTATTCAGCAAATCCGCGCTGGTAACATCCGAGGCAAATTCGACGGTGTACTCCGGCAGCGGCGTCTGCTCCTTGGCGGTGTTGAAGTCGGCAATACGGACAAGTCCCAGCCAAAGTGAGGCAAACAGCATGGTAGAGAGCAAAAGCCCTGCCAGATAGCGGCGGTAGCGCCACAGCGAGTACAGCTCGTAGGTGAACGGGAACGACCTGCCGAACACGTGCAGCGAGCGGCGCGGCGAGGTGACCAGGTTGCTGTTATCCTTGGCGCTCAGAAGCTCGACCGGTGGCTTGGCCGCCAGCACCTTGACCGGGAAATGCACCGAAATCCAGGTGACGGCCAGCATCAGCAGCGGCGGCAGCACCAGTCCCTGCCAGGAGAGTCCCCAACTCTTTCCCGTGCCGATGCACAAAAGGATCGAGCCGACGTTGCCAATCAGCAGCGCGGGAACGGTGGTCAGCAGAATGATATAGAACATCTCACCTGCCACCGTTTCATACAAGCGGCGATAGGTTGCGCCAAAGGTCATATAAATACCGTACTGATATTTTTCGTGGTGCAGTCGCGTTCTCTGCAGCATGACCAGCAAAAAGACGGCCAGCGCCAAAAGCAAGCCGATGCTGACGATCGCCTGCGCGTACAGATTGCCAAGATAGGCGTGATAATTATAGCGCGGCGAGTAGGAAATGTACACTGCGTCCTCGCCAGCCGCGATCTCGGAGAAAAACGAAGCCTTGAGCATCTCGGCCTCCAGCTTGACGTCTTCACCCAGCAGCGCGATGTAGACGTTATACTCCCCGGGCGCCACCTTTTCATAGCGGAAGGAGGTGTACGGAACCCACTCCGTGCCGATCAGCTCGTCGGGAATCTCCATTTCGATATTGTGCAGCTCGGCATACTGCGCCTGCGTCAGACCGCGCAGCAGAATGTCGTAGTCGTAGTTCGCCGCGATCTCCCGCGAGGTGTGGCGAACGTCCAGCGTCGCCGCCGACAGAAGCAGACACAGCAGCGCCTGGATCAAAAACAGCGCAAGGATAAAACTGATGTAGGACCTCCAGTTGCCCATCACACTTCGCGCGGCAACGTTCAGCCCACCTTGCTTTTCTTCCATAGCAACCTCTCCTGTCAAAGTAGGTGTTTTGGTTATGCGGGGGAACTTTTTTTCTCAAAAAAAGTTCCCCCGCGCCCCCTCAAAAAAACTACATCAAAAAATATATGTGCTCTCTTTTGTAAAGTTCTTTGGAGATTCTTAAGAACCTTTC
>JAFTSR010000182.1 GCA_017467225.1 Clostridia bacterium
AAGAACCTTTCTTTTAAGAAAGGTTCTTGGTCGCCGAAGGCAATATAACGCCCTCCCATTCGGGAGCGGCGGGGACGCCCAAAATGGCAGCGATGGTCGGTGCGAGGTCGAGAATGCTGACATTTGCAAGAGGTTGACCGGGCGTGAACTGCTTGCCGACAAAGAACATGGGGATGGTCATGTCCTGCGGATCGGACGAGCCGTGACCGCGACCGTGACCGCCGTGGTCAGCCGTGACGATAACGGTGTACTCGTCACCGAACGCCTCAATGACGCGGCGCACGTTGTCGATGGCGGCGCTGACGTAGGAGAGATAGGTCTCGGTCATCCAGCCACTGTCGTGGCCGCCCTTTTCGTCGGTCTCGACCATGTAAAGAAAGACAAAATCGGGGTGATCCTTGGCAATGCGTGCCATAGCGCGATCGGTCAGAATGCCGTCGGTGGCGTCCTCGGCGTAGGAATGGATGTACTCCGCATAGCGAAGCGAGCCGGGACGGGCAATGTCACGCAGCGGCTCCCAGCCGTAGTACATGGCGCAAGAGAGCCCGGCGCCTGCTGCCTGCTCAAACAGACCGCTTACCGGACGAACCTGCGGCATGTAGAGATTGGTCGTGATGCCGTGGCGCTCGGGCGGCACGCTGTGGAACATGGACATGTGGCAGGGCAGCGTGACCGAGGGACATACGGTCTGCGCGTCCATGGTGTAGGAGCCCATCTCCATCAGCTTCTGTACGTAAGGGTTGCCACAGGACTGTACGCCGTCAGGGCGCATACCGTCAATAGATACGAGAATGACTTTATTTTTCATGATGATCACGTCCTTTTTATCGTGTTCGATTTTACGCGAAGCCTTTGCGCGGTTGCGTCTCTCTCAGGAGGCGCGTCGGGGTCAGCGGTTGTGGTATTCCAGCTGCGCTGCCAGATCGTCAAGCCGCGACTCCAGGCGAGCCAGCTCCTGTGCGACGGGGTCGGGAATGTGAATTTGGTCCACGTCGTCGGAGGCCTTGCGTCCGTGCTGGCGTACCACCTTAGCGGGAACGCCTGCTGCCGTGGAATTATCCGGTACCTCGCGCAAAACGACGGCACCGGCTGCGATCTTGCTGTTGTCTCCCACACGGAAGGGACCCAGCACCTTGGCGCCTGCACCGACCATGACGTTGTTGCCCAGCGTCGGGTGGCGCTTGCCGACGTCCTTGCCGGTACCGCCCAGCGTCACGCCCTGGTAGATCGAGCAGTTGTCGCCGATCTCAGCCGTCTCGCCGATGACAACCCCCATGCCGTGGTCGATGAAAAAGCCCTTGCCGATGGTCGCGCCCGGGTGAATTTCAACGCCGGTGGTGCGGCGCGCCAGCTGGCTGATCAGACGGGCAGGGAAGTAATGCTTGCCGAGATACAGCTTGTGCGCCACGCGGTAGGCCAGTATGGCGTGCACACCGGAGTAGAGCAGCAGCACCTCAATATCGCTTTTGGCGGCCGGGTCGCGCTGACGCACGGCAGCGATGTCGTCGCGGATCTCGTTCACCACCGCGTCCTTGAGCGCACACAGCTTGTCAAGGCAAAGACAATTTCCCTTTTGGGCGGCTTGCAAAAACGGCTTGATGGTTGCGCTCAGCTGATGCAGATATTGCTGCGGTTGTCTGTTCATCGGTCAAATCCTCCGAAATAAAAAATACTACCTATATTATACGCGATTGCGACGGATTTGTAAAGAGGAAATGCGAAATTTCTTATCTGTGCACTCGTTTTCATAAGGAAATTTATCCACATATTGAGGAGATGGGCATCCACAGCAACTGAATTTCGGCAGAGATATTGTTTTCTCTGCCGATTTGTGTTATAATGGTATGGGTGATGAAAATGGATAAGGAAAAAGAATTTGAGAAACGAAAATCTACAAGATTAAAATACTACGATTATAGCTCTACCGGCGTATATTTCGTAACGATCTGTATCAGGGACAGAAAACAAATACTCTCAAAAATTGTCAAGACGGTGCGTCTTGTAACCGGCGAAACCGAAATTTTCGTGGTAGGGGAGGGGCTTGCTCCTCCCGCTCAAATTGCCGCTGACCAAGTGGTAGGGGAGGGGCTTGCTCCTCCCGCTCGAATTGCCATTGATCAAATGGTAGGGGAGGGGCTTGCTCCTCCCGAATATTCAGTGAGATTAAAACCATGCGGCGAAATTGTGAAAGAGCAATTACAACAAATTGAGAACAGATTTCCAAGCGTTAGCGTGAAAGACTATGTGATAATGCCCGACCATATTCACATGATCCTGTATCTGCGAAAAAATGCGGGAGGAGCAAGCCCCTCCCCTACCTTGGATGATGTGATTTGTGCATTCAAATCGCTGACATCCCGTGACTGTAAGCGAAGATATGGGATAGAAAAAATGTTTCAGCGCTCGTCTGCTGAGCATATCATTCGCGACAGGGAGGATTATGAAACGCGCAGAAAATATATTTATGAAAATCCTAAACGATGGTATTATAAATATTTGAATGCGGAAAAATAGAGGTATGCTTTTTGCCTGATATGTTTGTAACACAACGGCAAAAACAGCGATACAAACACAAATGCTGAAGGGAGGAGTTAATAATGCGGTATATCAAGTATAAGAATGTTAATAAAAATACGAGCAACGCGCTGAACGAGCAATATAAAATCTTGACCAAAGACGAGAAACGCATATTCCGCAAAGCAAAGCGATGGAAAAAATTCAGTGCCAGTTTCTTTTATATTATTTACATATTCTTTGCAACTGTTGGAATCTTTTTGTTAAAATTAATTCCTTCTCCGAATTTTTTGATCTTGAAAATTCTCGTGATTATCGGTAAAGGGATTGTGGAGGTCATCTTTCTGATTGTTGACGGTATTTTAGCTGCAATATTGACAACGCCTCTATGCGTGAAGGCTGATTCATTCAACATCCCTGCAATGCGCAAAGAGATTTTTTCAAAAGCTTGCGGACATTTGCGGAATTATTACGAGCTGCAAGAGCCATATATTATAACCAAGTGCTTTGACGCAACTGATAAGAAATTTCAAAATCGTGATGTTTGTATATTTATCGTTCGTGATGAATTGCGTCTCACTACCGATGTGATTCACGGATTCCTTCATGGCGAAAGAGACTTAGGCTGCTATATTTTCAAACGGGAGGAAATAATCATATCAAAGCAGAAGGACGAAAGCCACTTGCGTGCAGAACTCAAAGCAGGAGACACTGTTTTTTTGCTTGGATATCGAGCCAAAGGTTATATAGAAAAAAACTTCATTATCCTATAGTTAAACGAGCATAAGAAAGCCCCGGCAGACTTAAAAATCTGTTGGGGCTGTTTTTGTTCACTCAGGATGATTCTGCATCTTGCAAGAAAACCTCCTTACGAGAACTGCCCTTGGTAGTCACTTTTCCTATCGAAAAACAGAGCACGTGATGGTTGAACATACGCCGCCGCCTCGAAAAAACGTGGCGGAATTTGTAGCCAAATGACAAATTTTGTGACTTTTGACAAGTGCTCTTTTTCGACCTTTTCCGCCATTTCCCAAAACGAGTTTTCCACAGCATCAAACCAACTAAAGGACGCAAAATTGTGGAAAACTCTGTGGAAAGTGTGTAAAACCTTGCAAAATAACGGAAATTCGGGGGTTGGTTTTCGGTGAGCGGTGTGGAAAATCCTTTTTTGGGGTGGGGAAAAGTGGGAAAACTTTGTGGAAAACTTCGCAAAAGTGCTGTCAAGAGGGTTTTTGAAAAAAGTGCAAAATCTACGTTTTTCACAAGAATGTTGTAGCATTCGACCAAAGTCGCAAAGAGTCTCACTTTGTCACCCACGGCGGCATATGCTATGGGTAGCAGCCCGTCGCACGGTGGAGAAAAATGCCAATGAAAAATCTGCCGCGATCTGTTTAGAGTGGGGCTGCATTTGGGCAAACTATGGCTGTAAGGGATGCCGGCTGCATCGCAGATGCAAGCGTGCAGCTTGTGCCGTTGCCCGAAGGAGGTAGTGAAAGACCATGAGTGTCAAACGTGGAGATATTTATTATGCGGACTTGAGTCCAGTTGTCGGCTCGGAGCAGGGAGGGCTGCGCCCGGTGCTGATCATACAAAACGACGTGGGAAACCGATACAGCCCGACCGTTATCGCGGCGGCCATCACCTCGCGCCTGGGGAAAAACCGCCTGCCTACCCATATTGACGTCTATGCCGACCGCGTGGGACTGGTCAAGGATTCGGTGATCCTTTTGGAGCAGGTGCGCACGTTGGATAAGCGGCGGTTGAAGGAAAAAATGGGGCATCTGGATGAGGACATGATGGAGGAGGTCAACCGCGCCATTGCCGTCAGCGTGGGGCTTGGCGACTGGCAGCCGGCTGAGCAGCCGACCTACGTAGCGTCCTCACCGACGCCAAGCACGGTTGTGACAGCGGCTCCCGCGCCCTCACGCGCGCCCATGCCGGCGGCCGTTGCTTCGGTCGCACCCGTGCCTGCGGTCGGAGCATCGATGGCCTCGCCCGACGTCGCACCGAGCATGGCGGCAGAGCTGAATACGACCACCGCCGCCTCGCCCGAATTTGGTGAGGTGAGCGATGGGGATGTGGTGAGATGAGCCGAAAATACAAGGCACTTGCGGTAGATCGCCGTAAGTGCCTTGATTCTTGTATAGCAAAACCACGCGAAAGCCGCGTGGTTCGGTAAGAATTATATAGTTGAATCATGCAGATGAAAAAACACTTGAAATAGAGAATTAAAACGGAAGAACGGGTGTGGAATAAGTGACGAAAAGGCTCCCTCCGAGAGGGGGCTCCGCCGAAGGCGGTGGAGGAGAGTGCGTGTACAATAGGAAAAATTAAATTTCAAGTTACGCGTGCTCCTTCCGTCACGCTGACGCGTGCCACCTCTCTCCCGGAGGGAGGCTTGGTAAGTACCTCCCACGCAGTTAGCGGTTCGTATAGATGCGTTTACGCATGGCGAGGAAAAGAGGGCTTTGCCCTTATGTGAAAAACTACAGCGACGGGTGGATGTTTATTTCGTGAATAAAAACGAGAATAATTATTCATTTTCAAACAAAACCGTCGAAAAATGCGGAAAGCAAGCGGAAAAATCCGAAACAGTTGCAAAAATATGTGAAAAATTCAAAAAAGATATTGACAAATCGGGTGGTTAGTGATACAATATTTGGGTACAAAATTTTAATTTTTATTCATTTTGAGGAGGAAAAATCAAATGAAAAAGATTCTCGCGCTGGTGCTGGCGCTCGTTATGATGGCGTCCATGGCACTGGTATTCACTTCTTGCGGCAACGATGAGATCATCGTTCAGACTAACGCATTCTTTGCTCCCTTCGAGTACTACGAGGGTGAGGAGATCGTCGGTGTTGACGTCGAGATCATGAACATGGTCGGCGAAAAGCTGGGCAAGAAGATCACCTTCAAGAACGTTGAGTTCTCCGCTATCATCGATAACGTCAAAGAGGGCAAGGTTTGCGACGCAGGCGCTGCCGGTATCACCATTACCGACGAGCGCAAGGAGAAGGTTGACTTCTCTACGCCCTACTACACCTCTGTGCAGTACGTGATCTTCGCAAAGGACTCCGACATCGCAAAGCGCGGTGCTGAGGGCTCTCAGTACATCGTCTGGGAGGCTATGGCCGGCAAGACCATCGGCGTTCAGACCGATACCACCGGCTGGATCTACACCGACGGTGAGATCTACGCGACCGCTGATAACGACTACGGCTACGACGGCGTGCTGTATGGCACTAACACCGAGCTGAAGACGTTCGACAACGCACAGCTGGCTGCTGACGGTATCGCAAGCAACATCGTTGACTACGTTATCATCGACGAGCTGCCTGCAGAGTACATCGTTTCCAAGAACTCCGGTCTGGCTTGCCTGCCCCTGTACTATGCCGGCGAGACCGAGGCTGACGATGCACCCGTTGAGGAGCAGTATGCCATCTGCGTTACCAAGGGCAACACCGAGCTGCTCGACGCCATCAACGCAGTCCTGGCTGACCTGATCAAGGACGGCAAGGTTGAAGAGATGGTTATGAACCACATGATCACCGAATAATCAGAAATCTGACTTATGGGAAAGAACTGTGCGCGGCACGGTTCTTTTCCTCTGTCATGACAGGAAAGGATCACTATGAATTTTATTTCCAAAGTCATTGAGCTTTTCACGACCGCCAAGTACATGGAAAGCGTCTGGCGAGGTCTTGAGACCACGCTGATCATTTCGGTGCTGGCTGCCATTCTCGGCCTGCTTCTGGGTACGCTGGTCGCCTTTGTGACCATCGCCAAGCCCAGCCGCTGGATGAGCATCCCCAAGGCGATCTGCAAGCTGTACATCACCATCATCCGCGGAACGCCGATGGCGCTGCAGCTGTTCATTATGTTCTACGTTATTTTTACCTTCCGCGGCTTTCCCGAACTGGTCACGGCGACGCTGGCGTTCGGCATCAACTCGGGTGCGTATGTCGCTGAGAATATCCGCGCAGGTATTTTGTCGGTCGATATCGGACAGACCGAGGCCGGTCGCGCACTGGGACTTTCCTCCCGCGTGACCATGCTCAAGATCGTCATTCCGCAGGCCATCAAAAACGTCATCCCTGCCATCGGTAACGAGCTGATCGCGCTGATCAAGGAGACCTCCATCGTCAGTATGATCGGTATGTACGATCTGACCATGGCGGCCAAGATTATCGGCAGCGGTAACAACATGGCCAGCTACATCGTTCCCATGAGCGTGGTGGCGCTGTTCTACCTCGCAATCGTGTACCTTCTGACTTTTGCCATCAAAATGATCGAAAGGAGACTTCGTGCCGGTGATAAGCGTTAAGAATTTGTATAAGGACTTTAAGGATCTGCGCGTGCTGGACGGCGTTTCGCTGGATATCAAGCGCGGCGAGAAGATCGTTATTATCGGCGCGTCGGGAAGCGGCAAGAGCACGCTTCTGCGCTGCCTGAACTTTTTGGAAGAGCCGACCTACGGCGAGATCTGGCTGGAGGAGAACCTTCTGGGCAAGGCTGACCCGTATCTGCATTTCGACGTCATCGCGGCCTCTAAGACCTACAAAAAGCTGTGCGCCGAGATGGGGGCGCAGATCAATCCCGAAAGCGGCTACTGCGACGAGGTCATCGCCAAGATCAAAAAGGAAGATTTGCTGCGTCGCCATGAGGGCAGCGACTACGCCAAGCTGCTGCGTGCTGTCGAGAAGGAACACGGCCTTGACATCAATCTGGCTCGCCAGAAGATGGGCATGGTGTTCCAGCAGTTTAATCTGTTCAACAATCTGACAGTCATGCAGAACTTGACGCTGGCGCCTGTTCAGCTCAAGCTCAAGAGCGAGGAGGAGGCCAAGGATACGGCAATGTCTCTTTTGCGCCGCATCGGCCTTGAGGACAAGGCGGACGAATATCCCTCCAAGCTGTCGGGCGGTCAGAAGCAGCGTGTGGCGATTATCCGCGCGCTGGCCATGAATCCGCAGGTCATGCTGTTTGACGAGCCGACCTCGGCGCTTGACCCCGAGATGGTCGGCGAGGTTCTCGATCTGATGAAGGAGCTGGCGCGCGAGGGCATGACCATGGTCTGCGTCACGCATGAGATGGGCTTTGCCCGTGAGGTGGCCGACCGCGTGCTGTTTATGTGCGACGGCGATATCGCCGAGGACGGTACGCCGGACGAAATCTTCAATCATCCCAAGCACCCCAAGCTGCAGCAGTTTTTGAATAGCGTGCTGTGAGGAGGGGCCTCCGGCGGCCAGGAACCTTTTTGAAGAAAAAGATGGTCGCAAACGACCACCGAGTTTGCCTCGGCGGCTCGACACCGCCGTTTCGGGCAAGCCCGAAAACGCCAAACATCGGTTTCAGGACTTCCAAAAACTTTTAAAAAATTTCAGATGTCATTTTTTACGGTTCTGTTCTGTCTGAGCAGAACCGTTTTTCTTATGGGGCCTACCCCACAAGTTGGGTAAATACTTTGTTTTGCGCCGGAGCGGGTCGTCGTGGCGCCGACCCCTACCAAGATTGGCATTTTTGCCGCGCAAACGGGAGGAGATCATTCGCAAGCGTACGCAGTCCTCCCTACCGAATCTGATGTTCTTTCCGTAGAAATTTCCTCACTTTTCGCCGTTTTTTTGAAACGGCGAAAGCAAAGTCTGCACTCTGCTAAAGCCGCGCGTGATTGAGCAAAAAATGCGATAGCGTTTTTTGTGTGTAACGCGCGAAATCGCAGGGATACATAAGGGACGGCAGTCCCTTATGCACGTTTTCTTTGGTTCGTTTCTTTGACGTGTGTCAAAGAAATGAACAACAAACCTACAAAGATCAGAAAGTTCTGTTCGCACAATCCCAAACTCCCCCACATATAAAAAAAGGGAAGCTCCTTCCGAAGCTTCCCCACTGATCAATCATTATCCTTGTCCTTGGACTTCTTTTCCTTCTCATCCTCATCATCCTCGGGCTCGGGCTTGAGCTCAACCGTCGTCTGCTCAATGCGGTGATCCACTACCGACTCCACGTGAATGATCAGACGCTCCGTCTCTACCTCACACGTCGTGCCGTCATCCGGAACCGTGCCCAGCTGACCGAAAATGTAACCGCCGAAGGTGTCACATTCCTCATCCTCAAAGGTGATGCCAAGTGCCTTGGCAACCTCCTCCAGCATCGCCGCACCGGTGATGGCGTAGTGCGTCTCGTCCAGCTGACGAATATCCTCGACAACAACCTCGTCCTTGTCGCCCAGATCACCGACCAAAAGCTCCAAGAGATCGTGCAGCGTGATGACACCCATGGTGCCGCCGTACTCGTCCACAACGATGGCAAAATAGTTGCGCGTTTCCTTCATGTTATTGAACAGAACGTCCGCCTTGGTGTTGCCGGGAACAAAGTAAGGCTTCTCCGCGACCTCGCGCAGCACGTCTTCCATGGTGTTGCACTCGGTACGGAAGAACTTGCGGCTGTTGAGAATGGCCACGATGTCGTCAGCGTCCTCGCCGCAGATGGGATAAAATCCGTGGCGCGTCTCGGTGACCGTCTTTTTCCACTCCTCGATGCCGTCCTCCTTGTACAGAAGCACGACGTCGCGGCGGTGGGTACAAACCTCGGAGACCGAGGTGTCGTCAAACTCAAAGATGTTTTGGATCATCTCGTTTTCCATGCTGTCGATGGTGCCCTTTTCGCTACCGGTGTCCAGCATCAAACGAATCTCTTCCTCGGTAACCGGCTCGCTCTCCTCCTCGGGATTGATGTGGAACAGGCGCAAAAGACCGTTGGTCGAGATGGTCAAAATCCAAACGAAGGGCGCGAAGCACACCTGCACAAAGCGCAGAATGCCGACAAGTCCCAGCGCAAGCGGCTCAGCATATTTCATCGCAATCCGCTTGGGAACCAGCTCTCCGCAGACAATGCTGAAATACGAGAGAATGATCGTGATCAAAAGCACGCAGATGTTTTGCAGCGTAGCCTCAGAAATCATGGTAACACCGACCGATTGCAGCCATGCGACCAGCGGCTCGGCAAAGCTGTCCGCAGCGTATGCGGAGCCGAGCAGGGCAGCCAGCGTGATGGCTACCTGGATGGTAGAGAGAACCTTGGAGGAGTCGCGGGTCATGGCAAGCAGTCGTTTGGCGCGCTTGTTGCCGTCCTCCGCGAGCTTTTCCAGCTTTGCTTCATTCACAGAAATTACCGCGATCTCCGCCGCAGCGAAGATGGCGTTCAGGCAGATCAGAACGACCTGCAAAATTATCGGGCCTAACATAAGTTTATAAACTCCATTTCATATTCCCGCACAGCGGGTGTGGTGGTGGCGGCCGCTGCCGCCAATTTCAAAAAAGCACAAAAAGGCACAGCCTATACCCCCACACGTCAAAACCGTGTGCCAAGGCGCATAGACGATGCCCACATATCATGAAATCATATGAAACTTATGTACAGAACAAAAACAGTTTCCGACGTCCGTACTGCCGCCGTCGTCCATTACCGTCTCACCGCCTTTCTGATATATTGATAGACTTTCGTACATTGTACCATATCCACGCTGCTTTGTCAAGGGAATTTCGTGTTTTTTTGAAAATAATATCAAACAATTTTTACCGGGAGGCAATATTTTGCTTGCAACGTCTTGCAATGCATAGAAAAATGTGGTATAATATAGAAAGACTTTAAGCAAGTAAAGCGCGAAAGCGTGAAAGGATATACGGTATGAGAATTGTAGTCAAGATCGGTACCTCGACGCTGGCACACGCGACGGGGCGGCTGAACATCCGTCGGGTGGAGGAGCTTTGCTCGGTGCTGTCCGACTTGAAAAACGCAGGGCATGAGATCATTATGGTTTCCTCCGGTGCGATCGGCATGGGCGTGGGTAAGCTGTCGCTGCCCGGTCGTCCCGACGACATGCCCGGCAAGCAGGCGGCTGCGGCCGTAGGGCAGTGCGAGCTGATGTACACCTATGACAAGCTGTTTTCAAAATACAATCACACCGTGGCGCAAATTCTTTTGACCGGTGAGGACGTGCATGACGAGCAGCGCTGCGAGAATTTCCGCAACACCATGCATCGCCTTCTGGCATGGCAGGCGTTGCCGATTATCAATGAGAATGACACGGTTTCGACGGTGGAGATCGCCGTCGGTGACAACGACACGCTGGGCGCCATCGTTGCCGTGCAGGTGCAGGCAGACCTTTTGGTGCTGCTCTCCGATATTGACGGCCTGTACACGGCTGATCCGCACAAGGACGAAAATGCGCAGCTGATTCCGCGTGTCGACGCGCTGACCGAGGAAATTCTGGCGCTGGCCGGCGGTAAGGGCTCCTCTCTTGGCACCGGCGGCATGAAGACCAAGCTCCGCGCAGCCGAGATCTGCATGGACGCCGGCGTGGATATGATCATCGCCAACGGCGAGCACCCCGCCCTGCTTTACGATATCGCCGAAGGCAAAAGCGTCGGAACAAGGTTTTACGGGGGGAAGTGAGCGCAAGGGGCGCTGCTATTGCCTCCGGCGGCCAAGGGGGCTTTTGAGAAAAGCCCCCTTGGAACCCCAAAACCTTTTGTCAATTTTTTGCAAAATGTGTTGCGGTTCTGTTCTGTATAAACATACTGCACCGTCCAAATGGGGACCCCGCCCCGAAAAGAGTAATGAATAATGAAGTAGTTACGCTTGCTCCGCAAGCCGCTGATGAATAATGAATAATGAATAATGGAGGGAGCAGGAGGAGATCATTCGCAAGCGAAACCGCCAAACATCGCGGCTATAGCGAAGCCGCCTCCCTAAAAACGTTAGGCCCCTACGTGCAAAATGCGCACGATCCGGGGATACGTAAGGGGAGCGGGCTCCCCTTACGCGCATTTTCTTTCGCCTATTTCTTTGGGGCGTACCAAAGAAATAGGCAATAACCTGACTATAGTTAGAAAATTATGTTCGCACAAACCAAATACTCCCCCGCGAAAGGATCCACTATGAAATCCACCATCGAAATTTTAACCGCCGCCAAGGCAGCCACCCTCTCCCTTGGCGCACTCACCACAAAAATCAAAAATAACGCACTTACCGCTATGGCCAAGGCACTTGTTGACGCGCAGGATGACATCCTCGCCGCGAATGCACGTGACGTCGAAGCCTCGCGCGATAAGCTTTCCACCGTCATGATCGACCGCCTGACCCTGACGCCTGCCCGGATTGAGGGCATGGCCAAGGGCATTCTGGACGTTGTCGCGCTGCCCGATCCGGTCGGCGAGGTGCTTTCCACCGTCGAGCGCCCGAACGGATTGAAAATCGAAAAGCGTGCCGTTCCCGTGGGTGTGGTCGCCATCATTTATGAAAGCCGACCCAACGTTACCTCGGATGCAGCGGCGCTGGCGCTCAAAAGCGGAAACGTTTGCGTGCTGCGCGGTGGCAAGGAGGCGTTCGCTTCCTCGTATGCCATTGTGCAGGCGCTGCGCCAAGGCTTGAGGTCGGTGGGATTGGACGAAAATCTGGTGCAGCTGGTCGAGGACACCACCCGTCAGAGCGCCAACGAGCTGATGACCGCCGTTGGTTACGTGGATCTGCTGATTCCGCGCGGCGGTGCCGGGCTGATCCGCGCCTGCGTGGAAAACGCGCGCGTGCCGGTCATTCAGACGGGAACGGGTATCTGCCATATTTACGTGGACGCCTCGGCGGATGTCGATATGGCGCTCTCGATTTTGGAAAACGCCAAGTGCAGCCGCCCGTCGGTTTGCAACGCCTGCGAGGTGTGCCTTGTGCACAAGGATATTGCGGCGCAGTTTTTGCCGCTGCTCGACGCGCGTCTTTCGACCGACCGCGCGACCGATGGCAAAGAGGCTGTGGCATTCCGCTGCGACAGCCGCGCGCTGCCCCACATGCCGCACGGCACAGCCGCCGGCGCGGACGACTTTGACACAGAATTTCTCGA
>JAFTSR010000183.1 GCA_017467225.1 Clostridia bacterium
GTCCGATGCGTCGTGACGCTGCGTGCGGTTGCTCAAAAAGAAGGAGAGGAATTAGTAAGCTTTGGAAAAGAAAACGTTACCGATGGACAGCGCCGAGATCACCGCGCGAGTGTTTGGTGCCTTTGATAAAAATATTGAGCTGGTCGAGCAGGCCTTCTGTGTCACCGTGCGCAATCGCCGTGGAGATCACAGCGGCGAGCAGGGCGATCTGGTGCAGATTGAGGGCGAGACGCTTGCGGACGTCGAAAAGGCGGAGCAGGTGCTTCGCCAGATGCGCCTGGTTGCAAGGCAGGGCGAGGTCGTGCCGGAGCAGTCGGTGCGCTATCTGATCGATATGACGCGTGCCGGTCAGGGCGAGAGCGCAGCGGCGCTGAGCGACGATTGCATCAGCGTGACGGTGCGCGGTAAGCCGATTAAGGCCAAGACGGTCGGACAAAACAAATATATTGACGCGATCCGCAAAAATACCATCACCTTCGGCGTCGGCCCTGCCGGTACGGGCAAGACCTACCTTGCCGTGGCCATGGCGGTTAAGGCGCTGCGGGACAAGCAGGTCAGCCGTATCATTCTGACCCGTCCGGCCATCGAAGCGGGCGAGCGCCTTGGCTTTTTGCCGGGCGATCTGCAGAGCAAGATCGACCCGTATCTGCGCCCTTTGTACGATGCGCTCTTTGAGATGATGGGGCCGGAGAATTATCACAATTGTCTGGAGAAGCAGACCATCGAGATCGCGCCGCTGGCCTACATGCGCGGACGCACGTTGGACGATTCGTTTATTATTTTGGACGAGGCACAGAATGCCACGCCGGAGCAAATGAAGATGTTTCTGACCCGCCTGGGCTTCAATTCCAAGGCGGTCATCACGGGAGATATGACACAGACCGACCTGCCACGCGGTACCAAGAGTGGCTTGAGTGCAGCGGTCAGCATTCTCGCCGGTATTGAAGATATCGCCATCCATCACTTTTCCGACAAGGACGTTGTGCGTCATCACCTGGTGCAGAAGATCATCCAGGCATATGATAAATTTGAGCGCGAAGCACGCGAGCATGCCGAAAAAACAGAGAAAAAATATTACCGCAAGGATAAAAATTAAACCGGCAGTTGAAAACGAGGCGAAAAAGGAGGACTGTTATGAGCAAATTGATTATTTACTACGAAAACGAGCAGGACAGAGAGCGTGTGACCTATAAGCTGAAAATGCTGATGCGCCGGGCGGTTGAGGAAACGCTTCGACACGAGGCCTACGGCAACGACGTGCAGGTCAGCATCACGTTTACCGATGATGAGCATATCCACGAGCTTAACCGTCGCTTCCGCGGCGTTGACGCGCCGACCGACGTGCTGTCCTTCCCGCTGATTGATTTTGACGATGCCTGCGGCGAGCCTGCCATTGACGAGATCGAAAATATGCTGGGCGACGTTGTGCTGAATTTGCAGCGTGCACGGGTGCAGGCCAAGCAGTTCGGACATTCCTTTGAGCGCGAGGCTGCGTTTTTGACGGTTCACTCGATGCTGCATCTTCTTGGTTACGACCATGAGCTCGGCGAGGCGGAGGATACGGACATGCGCGCACGCCAGAGCGAGATTATGAGCGCAATGGGTCTTGCCGTCAACACATAAAGGTATCATGCATAACGCATAAAAAAGAAAGGAAACGTACATTATGGCTTACAACGGATATTATTCCAATCGTCCGCAAAAGCCGGACAAATGGTCACCGGCCGATGACACCAAGGGAGAGACCGAAACCTTTGTGACGAGGAACGTCAAGCTGATCACCTTCTTGGTTTGCCTGGCTGTATTTTTAGTTTTCTTTGGCCCGTGGAGCGTCATGCGCATCCGGGAGTGGGTACAGCAGCAGGAGCTGCAGCAGGAAATTGAACAGACGGCTCTGAGCTACGATGAGCTGTGCGAGATGGTGGAGAAGGGTAACCTTTTAGACTGGTCGGACTTTGAGGGACATCATTACGAGGACCTGTGGGAGACGGGTATGGTCATTCGCCAGTACACTGTGCGTGGCGACGAATACTCGATTATGGTCAGCGCGCAGAGCGCGACGGCACCCTTGGACAGCGTGCTTCTCATCCGAAATCTGGATCATGCGGAAATTGATCTGATGCAGGGTGATGTGCAAGCAGCACGCGAATTCATCAAGAAAAACAACTGACAGTTGAAAAAGACAACCGAAAGGAACGTGTAAGAGTATATGGGACAGCAAAAAACTTGCTTTATCGCTATCGTCGGAAAGCCCAACGTGGGTAAATCGACGGTGCTCAATCAGATTTTAGGTGAGAAGGTGGCCATCGTTTCTGCCAAGCCGCAGACCACCCGTAACCGTATCATCGGTATTCTGACCGAGGGTGACGATCAGATCGTTTTCCTGGATACCCCCGGCATCTTCTCTCCCCGCAACGCTTTGGGCGAATATATGGTCAAAACGGCCGGCAGCTCGATCCAGGATGCCGATGCGGTCATTCTGATGGCTGACGTGCAGAAAACCTGCGGCACTGTCGAGGAAAACATCATTGCCGATGCCAAGCGCGCCGACATTCCCGTCATTCTGGCCTTGAATAAGGTGGACACCGTAACGCCCGAAATCGTGGCCGAGAGACTTGCGGAGTATTCCGCTAAGCACGATTTCCAGGCTTATGTGCCCATGTGCGCCAAGAACGGCAAGAATGTGGATGCGCTGCTGAAGGAGTGCCGTGCGTTCCTGCAGGAGGGTGACTGGTATTACCCCGAGGATATGTCCACCGACCAGCCCGTGCGTCAGATGGCGGCCGAGATCATCCGCGAGAAGGTGCTGCGCACGCTGGATAAGGAAATTCCGCATGGCGTGGCCGTTGTCATTGAGGAATTCAAGGAAGAGGGCAATCTGACCCGCATCCGCGCGGAAATTTTCTGCGAGAAGGAGTCGCACAAGGGGATTATCGTCGGTAAGGGCGGCGAAGGTCTGAAGCGCATCGGCTCGTATGCTCGTGCGGACCTTGAAAAGCTGCTGGATACCAAGGTTTACCTCAACTTGTGGGTCAAGGTCAAGGAAAACTGGCGCGAAAGTGCCCGTACCGTGACCAACTTCGGTTATCACGACGACTGAGTGGGCAGGACTTTTGCATCTGCATCTGTCGCGCAAGCTTTTCGGAAAGGAGTCCTCATGGCACAAAGTGAGCATATGCAAGGCGTGGTCATCCGTGTGCGGCGGGAGGGTGACGTTCTTTTGACGCTGCTGACCCCCGAGCAAGGGAAGGTCAGCGTGGTGGCCAAGGGCGCAAAGTCGCTCAAGAGTCCACAGATGCCGCTGAGCCAACTGTTTGCGTATGGCGACTTTGAACTTTATCGCCGTGGAGAGCTGTATTGGCTCAATACCGGGGAGCTGATCGAAAATTTTCGTGGTCTTGGCAAGGATCTGGACGCGCTTAATCTGGCGTCGTATTTTTGCGAGGTGGCGGCGACGGTCAGCGACGCCGGTGTTCCGGCACGCGAGCTGGTTCGACTGCTCTTGAATACGCTGCATTTTTTGGAGAAGGGCACCGCATCGCACGCCGTGATCAAAGGCGTATTTGAGTGGCGCGTGATGTCCTATCAGGGTATTTTTCCGGCACTTCGCCTGTGCGGCGAATGCAGCAAGGAGAACGATCCGGACTTTTCTTTGGATATTGCAGGTGGCGGACTTTTATGTCCGTCCTGCCGTCGGCGACGCGAGACGCTGGCGCAGCTGTCTCAGCAACGTGCGGATGCAACACCGATGGTTCTCCTGACACCGGCTGCCTTGCAGGCCATCCGCTTTACGCTTTCCACACCGCTGGAGAGGATGCTTGCCTTTCGTCTGGAGGACGAGCGGGATGCGGAAATCTTTACGCGTGCAGGAGAACTGTTTCTTCGTTACCATTTGGACGCGGATTTCCCTGCGTTGCAGATGTATCATCAAATGAAAAAATAAACCGGCAGTATAAAAAATAAACTATATAGAATGGTTATTCGCCTATAATTATGAATATTTCTGAAAAAATACTATCCACCCTGGAATTTGACCGTATCCGTGAATTGCTGGCCGACTGTGCACCGACCGAGGGCAGCCGTGCCATGGCTATGGCTTTGCAGCCGACCGAGGACATCGGTCGTGTGTTGCGCCGTCAACGCAGAACCACCGACGCCCGTCGCTTTGCCGATGAAAAAGGTGCGCCGTCCTTTGGCGGCGTCGTTGACGTCAGCGCTGCCTGTGAGCGCGCTGAGAAGGGCGCTGTTCTCAATCCGCGCGAGCTGCTTGATATTGCCAACGTGCTGCGCGTAGCGCGGACGCTGCTCGATTACGGAACGACCAATATTACCTTTACCTCCACCATCGTGGAGCTTTTTTATCGTCTTTTACCCAATCGCCACGTGGAGGACAGCATCGCGCGTGCCATCATTTCTGAGGAGATGATCGCCGATGAGGCAAGCCCTGCGCTGGCAGATATCCGCCGCAACATCCGTGCGGCAAACAGCCGTATCCGAGAGACGCTGCAAAAATATATTTCCGGCGCGACGCATGCGAAATATCTGCAGGAAAACTTGGTAACCACGCGCGACGGGCGTTACGTTGTGCCCGTTAAGGTGGAGCACCGTGCCGACGTGCCCGGCTTGCTGCATGATACCTCATCCTCCGGCGCGACCTTGTTTATCGAACCGATGCCGGTCGTCGAGGCCAACAACGAGCTGCGTTTGCTTCGCTCCAAGGAAGAGCGTGAAATTGAAAAAATACTGGCGTCGCTCTCCGCACGTGTCAGCGAGTTTGCGGATGCAATCGTACTCAACTATCGGAACATTACCGAGCTGGCCTTTATCTTTGCCTGCGGCGAGCTGTCCTCGCGCATGCGCGGTGTTTCGCCGAAGATCAGCGGCACGCGAACCATCCGTCTGTACGGCGCGCGCCATCCCCTGATCGACCGTGATCGCGTGGTGCCGATCGACGTTTCCTTGGGCGAGGGCTGCGGCGCGGACGGCAGCGGCTACGATACGCTGATTGTTACCGGTCCGAATACCGGCGGTAAGACGGTCACACTCAAAACGCTGGGACTGTTTGCGCTGATGACGCAGGCAGGCTTGCATATTCCTGCCGACGAGCCGTCCGAGCTTTGTATGTTTGACCACGTGCTGGTCGATCTTGGCGACGAGCAGAGTATTGAGCAGTCGCTGTCCACCTTCTCCTCGCACATGGTGACCATCGCTTCCATTTTGGAGCAGGTGGGGGATCGCTCCTTGGTACTGTTTGACGAGCTTGGCGTGGGAACTGACCCTGTCGAGGGTGCTGCCCTGGCTGTGGCGATCACAGAGGCGGTGCGAGATGCAGGTGCGATGTGCGTATCCACCACGCACTACTCGGAAATGAAGGCTTACGCGTTGTCCACGCCGGGCGTTTGCAATGCTTCCTGTGAGTTTGACGTGGAGACGCTGCGCCCGACCTACCGTCTGATTATCGGTACACCGGGTAAATCCAATGCGTTTGCCATTTCCTCCAAGCTGGGCATTCCTCTGACCATCATCGACCGTGCGCGGGAGTTGGTGGGAGCAGAGAACAAGCAGTTTGAGGATGTCATCGCGCAGCTGGAGGAGTCGCGCGTGATTATGGAAAAGGAGCGCAATGCGGCACGCCGATTGCGTGAGGAATACGAGGCGTACAAGAAAAACGCCGAGCGACAGATCCATCGGCAGCTTGCTGAGGCAGAGCGCACGCTGGAAAAGGCAAGAGAGAAGGCGCAGAACATTCTGGTCAGCGCCAAGGCGTCGGGCGACTACATTCTGGAGCAGGCGGATAAGGTGCGAAAGGCACAGGAGTCTGCCCGTCTGGCAGACCAGCTGGAGGAGTCGCGCCGCAACATTCGCGCCTATCTGAAAAACAGCGAGGAGTTGATCAATCCCGTCGAGGAGCGAGGGAATGAGGAGTACGTTCTGCCGCGCCCCTTGCGCAAGGGCGACGAGGTTGTGCTGATGGACATCGGCAAAACGGGCGTGATCGTTGACCTGCCCGATCGAAGCGGTAACGTGATGGTCAAGGCGGGCATTATCACCACTCGCACCAAGGTCAAGAATTTGCGCCTGGTTGAGGATGCACCCATGCTGATCACGGCAGACAAAAAGAAAAAGCCTGCTTCTGCTTACAAGGCTTCCGTGAGTTATGATTTCTCTCCTGAGATCGATCTGCGCGGCATGAACGGCGAGGAGGCGTGGCTGTCGGTAGACAAATATCTGGACGAGGCCATTTTCCACGGCATCGAAACGGTGCATCTGATCCACGGAAAAGGAACCGGCGCGCTCAAGGCGGCGCTGTGGCAGTTCCTTAAAAAGGATAAGCGCATCCGCGCGTATCGTCTGGGTCAATTCGGCGAGGGCGATGGTGGTGTGACTGTGGTTACGCTAAAGTGAATGTGAACAAGTGCGGGGGGAAAACTTCTTGAAAGAAGTTTTTCCCCCGCCCCCCCTTTTCAA
>JAFTSR010000184.1 GCA_017467225.1 Clostridia bacterium
TTTCTGTATAGACTCGTTACGGTTCTGCTCGTTCCGCGCAACATCCGTATCCTTGTGGGGCCCCTGCCCCACATGTTGGGTGCGCTATGTGCCTCCGGCGGGCAAAGCGCTGCCCTCCGAAGGCTTTCATCATATAGACACATCCGCGCCAAGGGCGGCGAGTCGTGCAAAGAAATCGGGAAAGCTCTTGCGCACCGCCTGCGCGCCGGCGATCGTGCCGCCGTACTTTGTTGCCAAAACAGAAAGACTCATGATGACGCGGTGGTCGTTGTGCCCGTCCAGCTGCGCGGTCGGCGCATGCAGCTTGGTCGGACGGACAAAAACCGTTCCGCCCTGCACGCCATCCTCCGCCTCGATAACCGCGCCAAACTTGCCAAGCTCCTGCTGCATGGCAGCGATGCGGTCGCACTCCTTAATGCGCAACCGGTCGGTGTGCGTGAAAACCGCGCCGCCCTTCTCTGCCGCCACCGTGAACAATATCGGCGCCAGGTCGGGACAGTCGGCGATGTCAATGCAAGGCAGCTCAGCACCGACCACACGCGGCTTATCCAAAAGCGCGAACAGCTCGGCAAACACGCGGTCGCCCTGCAGGCTGTCGGGTTCCAGGCCCTCGACCGCAACGTCCCCGCCAAAGCAGTTGAGCGCTCCGAAGAACGCGGCATTTGAGGCGTCGCCCTCGACACGCCCGTCAAACGGACGGTAGCTCTGCGCGGCAGGGACGAGCAGCGTGGTATCATTTTCCCAGTCCGCGCGGACACCAAAACGGTGCAGCGCGTCCAGCGTCATGTCAATATAGGGCTTGCTCTGCGGCGCCGAGGTCAGCACAATCCGGCTGTCCTCCCCACGGCAAAGCGGCAGTGCGAACAGCAATCCGGAAACAAATTGACTGCTGACATCACCCGGCAGTTGATAAATTCCACCGTCAAGCGATTTTCCGCTCAAAATCTTCAACGTTCCGCCCGTTGCGAACGGATGCTCCGGCTCTGTTGCGCAGCCGCCCCATCGCTCGGAAAACAGAGCACGGTAGGCGTCCAAGGGTCGGGAGAACAGCCGCGCGCTGCCGCGCAAAACCTGCGGCTCCTCGGATAGCAGGCACAATGGAATGACAAATCGCAGCGTGCTGCCGCTTTCGCGACAAACAAGGTCACCCGCGCCGCCGCGAATGGCACCACCGCAGCCATGCACCCGCAGCGTCGCGCCGTCGCTGCCCTGCCCATCGCTCAGGCGCTCGAAGCGCGCGCCCAGGGCGGTGAGCACGTCGATGGTCGCCGAAATGTCCTCGGAGAAGGACAGCCCGGAAAGCTCGCTGCAGCCGTCAGAGAGCGCGGCACAGATCAGCATGCGGTGCGACACGCTCTTGGAGGGCGGAGCAATCGCCACGCCGCGCGCCGCGCGCGGCGCGATAGTCACAGTAACCGGCGTTGAAGGCAAATTGCCTGCATCAATCGTTTTCATGTGCGCACTCCGTTCCCTCCTGCATCGCGCCGTATTTCTCGCAAAGCAGGTCGATGGCTTCCGTGTAACCGTCCGTGCCGTGGCCGGTGATGGTAGCAACGCAGGCCGCGCGGATGTAGCTGACCTGGCGGAAATCTTCTCTTTTTTCAACCGCCGATATGTGTACTTCAACCGTCGGTATACCCACAGCCTTGACTGCGTCCAAAAGTGCGATGCTGGTATGTGTGTACGCGCCGGGATTGATGACGATGCCGTCCATCTCGCCGTAGGCGGCCTGGATCTCATCCACCAGAACTCCCTCGTGATTGGACTGCTTACACGTCACCTGGACGCCGCGTTCCTCGGCGTTCTGGTTGATTTTTTCAACCAACGTTTGATACGTTTCTTTGCCGTATATATCCGGCTCGCGGATGCCCAGCATGTTGATATTGGGTCCGTTCAGCACCAAAATCTTCATTTTTCTCTCCTCCGTTCTCAGATCAGACCTTCAAACGCCGCTGCCACGGCGTCAGCCGTCGCGTCCTCGTCGCCCGTGACCGGCAGAATTACATCAGCCACGACACGGTAACGGTCGATACGCTCGGCGTATCTCAGCATCAGTCGCTCCCGATCGCGCGAGAGCGGACGGTCGTCGGTCACAGGCAGCTGCTCCGGCGGACGATTCAAGAAGATCAGCCGTCCGTTGCGGCGAAGTCTGCGGACGTTATCATCTCGCAGGATGGCGCCGCCGCCCGTAGCAATAATCACGCCGCTCTCTGTCGCGGCGCGCTTGACCGCCTCAGCCTCAAGCTCTCGGAAGGCGGCCTCGCCCTGTGTCTCGATGATATCGGCAGGCGTTTTTTGCGTCATATTTATCAACTCTTGGTCTGTATCAATCAACTTGCGGTTGTATTTTTGAGCCAATCGTGCGCCAACGCTGCTCTTGCCGCAGCCCGGCATGCCGATCAGCACGATATTTTCCTTGCTCATGCGGATTTCGCGATCCACCTCTGCGACGCGCTCGGGCGGCAGGGTGGTATCCAGGAAGCGCTCCACTGCGACCGCCGCCTGCACCACCAGCATAGTCAATCCGCCGGTGGCATTGATTCCACGCGCCCTTGCGGCGAGCACCAGCTCGCTGCGCAGCGGATGATAAATGGCATCCAGCACGCCTCCCAGCTGTGGGAAGCAATCCAGATCGACATCATACGGCAGGGCCTCCTCGTGCGGGAACATCCCGGACGGCGTGGTATTGATGATGATCTGCGCGTCAGGAAAGGACGCCTTGGCCTGCGCGTAGGTCAGCACGCCTTCGCCCTCCCGGCGGGAAACGACGCCGACGCGCGCTGCGCCCATCGATCTGACAACGGCCTGCGCTGTTCGCGAGGTACCGCCGGTGCCAAATATCAGCACGTTTTTCGACTGCGGGTTGATATTTTCTCTTTCCAGTAGATATTTCATGCCCCAGAAGTCAGTATTGTCGCCGCGCAAACGACCGTCGCGGTTGACGATGGTATTGACCGCGCCGATACTTTTGGCGATGGGCGTGATCTCATCCAAAAAGGGGATGACCGTTTGCTTATAGGGGATGGTCACGTTGATGCCGCGAAAATCGCGCTGCTGCAAAAACGTGCCGACCTCGCAGGGCTGCAGCTCGTGCAGCTCGTAGCGGTAGTCCGCCAGGCGCGCATGGATCTCTTTGGAAAAGCTATGCGACAAATGTTCGGCGATGCATCCGTATTCCATGTGTGTTCTCCTTTCAATTTTGTGCCTCCGGCGGCGCTCCGCGGGCTTAAGAACCTTTTTTGAAAAAAGGTTCTTAAGAATCTCCAAAAACTTTTTGGGAATTTTTTTGGATAGACTTGTTACGTTTCTGCTCGCTCCGCGCGGCTCCCGTGCCCTTGTGGGGCCCCTGCCCCACATGACAGTTCGAAAAAATGCCTCCGGCGGCGCTCCGCGGGCTTAAGAACCTTTTTGAAAAAAGGTTCTTAAGAATCTCCAAAA
>JAFTSR010000185.1 GCA_017467225.1 Clostridia bacterium
TAGAAAAAATCCCCCCTTGGAACCCCAAAAACTTCAAAAAAATTTCTTTAATTTTTAACAGTCCTATTCTAAACAAGCCGACTGCAACGTATTCATGGGGTCCCTACCCCATTTGATAGGCGCGGTAAGTACATTCCGTAGAAAAAACTGCAGTTTTCGCCGTTCTTTTTGAGGCGGCGAAAGCAAAGTACGCACTCTTTGACAGCCGCGCGCGATTTAGCCAAACGATGAAGTCGTTTGGCGGTAGCGCGCGACCACTTGGGGTTCTTAGGGGCAAAGCCCCTAAGTTGCTTTCTTGGTTCGTTCTTTGCCAACGCAAAGAATGAACAAATCTCTACAAAATTCAGAAAGCATTGTTCGCAAATTAAATATCAAGAATTTGCTGATTTTCCTCCTCCGCCGTTGACAAAAACGGAAAAATATGCTACAATATTCTCGCACAAGGGTGCACATCTTATCATGCGAAAGGAGTTTCACATTATGGATCAGAACCAATGGAACACCAACCCCGAAAATGCGGAGCAAAACACCTCCGAGCAGAAAAATGACTTTTACACACAACCGGATCCGACATATAATTTCACGCCTCCCCAAAAGGCAGCAACCAATGGCTACGCCATCGCCTCGTTGATTTTGGGTATCGTTTCCATCGTGCTGTGCAGTTGCAGCTGCATCACCATTGTCACAGCCATCCTTGCCATCGTCTTCGCCGCACTTTCCCGTGGTGGAAAACCGATGGACGCCAAAGCACTTGCCGGTATGATCTGCGGCATCGTCGCCTTGGTCATCATCGTGGTTTCGATCGTCGCGATGGTCGCTTTCATTGCCGAGACCAACACGGAAGACCTCATGGAATTCTACGGAGATTTCGAAAATTTCTCCGGTGAGTACCCCTTCGAGGATTTCTACTATGACCCTTCCTTCCCCGAGGGAATTCCCGAGGCCACTCCGGCACCGTAAACTGAAACCAGCATCCGAATGTTATCATTCGGGTGCTTTTTTGTCAAAAAGGCTTGACAAATCCGACAGAAATCGGTATAATGAGATAACGCTTTTTCCGTGAAAGGATGCATACCGCTATGAAACTGATGAACATGCTCAAGCGGCTGGAGGCTGTCTGCCGTTCCAATCGCTATGCCGAGCGCCTGTATTCGGAGCTTTTGTACCTGTACCACCTCAACCGCGCGCGCGAGCTGGGTTGGGAGGCAAAGCTGAGCGCCGCTGCCGCTTATCTTTGCGACTGCCTGGATATCAACGGCGCCATCATCCGCGAGGACTGCGACAACGTAGAGCAGGTGCTCTCCGAGTTCTCCGCTGAGGCAAAGTCGCTGACCATCCACTGCGTCGCTCATGCGCACATCGATATGAACTGGACCTGGGGCTACATGGAGACCGTCTCCATCGCCACCGAGACCGTCCGCACCATGCTGGACTTGATGCGCGACTACCCCGACTACACCTTCTCGCAGTCGCAGGCTGCTGTGTATGAGATCGTCGAGAAGCATGATCCTGCCCTGCTTGCCGAGATCAAGCAGCGCGTGCACGAGGGTCGTTGGGAGTTGTCTGCCACCTCCTGGGTTGAGAACGACAAGAATATGCCCAACGGCGAGTCGCTGGCGCGTCATATTCTCTACACCAAGGAATATCTCGCCAAGCTGTTCGATATCGATCCCGATACACTTCGCCTGGATTTTGAGCCCGACACCTTTGGTCACAACGCCAACGTGCCCGAAATTCTGCAAAACGGCGGCGTTGATTACTACTACCATTGCCGCGGCTGCCAGCCCAGAGGTCCTTACGTCTGGCGCGCTCCCTCCGGCAAGGAGGTCCTCACATACAGCGACCCGACCTGGTATCAAGGCCCGATCGATCTGACCGCATTTTCCACCATCCCGCAGTACGGCAAAAAGATGGGAGACGGCACCTTGACCGAGTTCATCAAGGTCTACGGTGTAGGCGACCACGGCGGCGGCCCCTCCAGACGCGATCTGGAGAAGCTGCTTGACGCCATGGAGTGGCCGCTGTACCCCACGCTCAAATTCAGCCGCTACGACGCATATTACGCTTATCTGGAGTCAGTGCGTGATCGCCTGCCCGTTTATGAGGGTGAGCTCAACTTCGTCTTCACAGGCTGCTACACGGCGCAGAGCCGCATCAAGCTGGCTAACCGCAACGCCGAGCTGCGTCTGTACGATGCCGAGACGCTGGCCGCACAGGCCGCCATTCTGACCGACAAGCTGCCGCAGACCGACTTTACCAAAGGCTGGACCAACACTCTGTTTGCGCAGTTCCACGACATTCTGCCGGGCTCGGGTACCATTGAGACGCGCGAGGCTGCGCTGGGTCAGTTCCAGGAGACGCTGGGCTACACCAACACGGCATCCACCGAGGCGATGCGCGCCATGAGCGAGGCGATCGACACCTCCGCGCTTCCCTACGACTTCACCAAGGCCGACTTCGCCGAGGGTGGCGGTGCCGGCTTCCACATCGGACGTGACCGCGAGTTCCAGATCTCGGTTGCCGAGCGCGGCCGCGGTAACATCCGCATTCTGCACATTTACAACACGCTCCCCGTCGAGCGCGATGAGGTCATCACGCACTATATGTGGGACTACCCTGCCGATCTTGGCAATCTGATCGCCGAGCTTCCCGACGGCACCTCCGTTCCCATGCAGATGGTCAACCCCAGACAAGGCTTCTACCAGCACGTTTTTGCTACGCTGCTTCTGCGCGTCAAGCTGCCTGCCATGGGTTACACTACCGTTATCATCAAGCAGCGCGAGACCTACCCGGCAACCGCACTGGATCAGCCCGGCAGACCCGACCGCCGCCTGGAATTCTTCGATGACGGAGACCTTTATCTTGAGAACGAATACATCCGTGCCGACTTCGACGCCGAAACCTGCGCACTCGTTTCGCTGATCGATAAAACCACAGGCAAGCAGCTGATCGCTCGCGATACCGACCGTACGGCGGCGACCTTTGCCGTAGTTCAGGTCAATCCGCGCTTTGGTCACAGTGCATGGACGCGCGGTCCCGTGGAGAAGATCGACAACATCAACCTTGGCAACCGCGTTCGCGTCAGCGCGTACAATCGCCAGCCGCTGTGCGGCACCATTTCCTACGACGTGCCGTTTATGCGCTCCTCCATGACGGTCACCATCCGTCTGTACGCAGGCAGCCGCACGCTGGACTTTGACACCCGTGTCAATTGGCTGGAGGTCGGCAACAACGACGCCTCTCCTCTGCTGGTCTTCCGCACGCCTGTGGCGTATGACGTGAAAAATTACCGCTATGAGATCGCAGCCGGCACGCAGGTTCGTGAGAGCATGCCGATGGACGTTCCCAGCATCGGCCGTATGGAGCTGCTCCCTGCCGATGATGCGCAGGGCTCTTACGTGCAGCTGATGGCCGACACCAAGTACGGCTTCCGCGGGTACGGCAATTACGGCGAGATCTCTCTGATCCACGCCTCCTTCCAGCCCGATCCATATCCGGAGCTTGGTCAGCACCACTTCCACACGGCAATCAGCGTGGTCAAGGGTGAGGCTGACGCGCAGGCGCTGAGCGACTGCTACCACCACGCGCCTGCCACCTTCTCCGGTGTGCCGCATAAGGGCACGCTGCCGCTGAGTGGCTCCGTGCTGCTGCTGGACAACGAGAACATCTCGCTATCCACGCTGCGTGTAACGGCTGAGGGTAATCTGATCCTGCGTGTTTATAACCGTACAGACGACGAGCAGTCCGCGCTGATCACGCTGCCGCGCACGATCGAGGCCGCGTTCCTGACCGATATCACCGAGAAGAAAAATACACCCATCAACACCGAGGGCGAGAACGCCGTTCGCATCACCGTCGGCGCACGCGCTACCCAGACGTTGAGAATTGTATTGGAATAAGAAGAATGATTAGGCGAGGGGAGAAAACTTCTTTATAGAAGTTTTCTCCCCTCGCGCTCCCCTCTTTCAAGAACTTTAACAAAAAAGGTGCCCGCTGGAATGTCCGGCGGGCGTTTGGTTTTTGCGTAGCAGTCATAGGAATTTGCGTCGCGGTAATGGAGCTTGTGTGACAACAATGAGGGAAACAACTCACATAAATTTTCCGGCATTACCTACTTATAAACAAAAAGTGCGCCAACCGAAGCCAGCGCACAAAAAATGCGAGCTCCGATTGTCGCCAAACAAATTAAATAGCATGTTGCTCTTTTTGAGTCATAGCAATTTAATGGAACTTGCATTTTTATCAAATTCAAAAATTACTATGACAAAAAAGAGTACCGCTATCCCATGGAAAACACTACCATATTTTACTATTTAATTTGTTTGGCAAGTATATTATAGCACATTTTTCCTTGGTTGTAAATACCAAAACCAAAAAAATCGTATTTTCCCACATGATCTTTTCATTTATTGAGTTCTTGAAAAAGGGAGCGCGAGGGAGAAAACTTCTTTCAAGAAGTTTTCTCCCTCGCAAAAAATCAATTTACTTCCACTTCAGATCCTGCTCCATGAGCTTGAAGTAGTTGTAGATATCCACGACGATCACGTTTTTGTCGGGATTTGCCTCCTTGTAGAGGTCAACCATCTCGCACATGACGGTAGGCGTTGTCCAGACGCAGCGCAGCATGTTAAGCGACGCACCGCTGCGGCTCTTGGTAAACTGCGTATCGATAACCTTGGTGAGGTTCTCGACACCCACCTCAGGATCGTAACGGTCATAGCCGCCGCCAAGCAGCGCCGTGACTACCGTGCCCTTGTAGATATAGTTTTGATTTTGCAGCACTGTGCCGATACCGTCGGGCGCGATCTTTCGCATCATCTCCACGTCGTCATAATCCATGCCCTTGCGGTCCAGCACCATCGGCGCGATGGTCATGTCCGCCCGCTCAAAATACGCAATATTGTGCTCGAGCATGTTGGGCCACAACTCGTCCGGCACCTGGCTGGGCATAAAATATCCCGCCGCGCTGGCATCGGATACAAAGTAATCGTTCGGCGTTGCCGTTTCGTAATAGTATTCGATCAGATCGGGATAGGTATCCAAAAGATTGGGGTTGATTGCCCAGGCAAACGGTATCTCACCTCGTCTGGGATCGTCCCACGCCTGCTTGAGGTAACGATACACAGGGTGCGTCGAATCGTAGTCGCCCATAAAGAAGCAAATGTAAACGTTGCCCGACTCCAGTTCCATTTCCTCGGCAGGACGGTTGCTGGTCAGCTGCTGCGCACCGGTGTACAGGCCGTGGAAGCTCTCGTTCCAAGCAGCATCGATACAGGTGTTGTGATAGCCGTTGTAGGGCGTCATCAGCTTGGCATATTCCCACTCGGTGTGAACGGACGAATGATTGGAATTTTCATTTTTTCCCGCCTTGGAATATTTCTGATGTTCAAAGAAGCCGCAAACCTCGTACGGCGCGCCGTCCTTGGTCATCTCGTACATGATGTCAAAAATACGCACCAGCGTCTTATGATCCGTGCCGATCTCCTGCTCCGGATCGTCCAGGGGTGCCTCGTCATCCCAAGGAGAAAGATCGTAAACAAAGGCACGATGGTAGATGCCCAAGTCACGCACGACGGCATAGGAAATATTGCCGGACTTGCGGAACGACCAACCGTCAATGTAGCTGCAAATATAGTCGGTCGAGCAAAGACCCTTGGCAAGATAATTCTCGATCGCCCAGTCGTAGGCGTCGTTCTTGGCGCTGCCGGTTTTGCTGCCGTCAAACTTATCGACCAAGCTGATGACCGTTTTATCGCTCAGCGTGTCTTTATATCGTTTGTACATGGTTGGGCTCATCACAACGCCGTCCTCAACGCCCGCCACCGTGCAGGCAACGTTGAGCGTCGCAGGCACGTCCTCATCCCAAAGAACGACGGTCTTGATGTAGGAAGTGGCGAATGTCAGAAGATCGTCAAAGCCGTCCAGCTCCATGAACTCAACGTCCTCCAGCCAGCGACCTTCCTCACTCAAAACCTCCAGCCAAGACGATGTCTCGCTGCCACCGTTGACGTAGACCTTGTTGGGCGACTCACGGTTCATAATACCCTGCAGGCATGCCAGTGCCACCGCCTCATCAAACTTCTGATAGCCCGAATATCCCGGGCCTCTGACATGGAAATACACGTTCTCGGGCAATTCATATTTGTTCTTTATGTTCAACTGCTTGGATACGTACATCGCGCCGTCCTCCCAATAGAGATACTCCTCAAGCAACAGATCTACCGCCTTATCATACGAGCGCTCATTGCGTGCGACAATACATATCTTGCTGTTGATTGCCACAATCGCATAATCTGCATCCGCCAGCATTTCCATAGCGGTCGCGCTCTCAGGACGGTTGGTCGGTCCCACCAAAATTTCGCAAGGCATCTCCGCCTTTCCACCCTTGCCGGTGTAGTCCGTGGCAATGGTGGGCTCCACGCCGGTCAGCGTCGCCAACTCATCAACCACGCGAATAGCGCACTTGGTTGGTGCATCGGTACCCTTGAGCGTATCCGAACGAACGACCTGGTACTCCGGCACCGTTGCCTGCATCAGCATCAAGCGATCCTCCGGCGCGATCTCATCCTGTTTGCCTTCATCCTCCCGGGGCTGCGTGCATGCAAAAAGGAAAGCACCGCAAAGCAGCACGGTCAGCATCAGCGAGATGATTTTCATCCATTTTTTCATTGATATTCTCCTTTGTTTACTCCCCATCGAAAAACGCCGGTGGGAAGGGATTTTCATCTATCATGGGTGCAGGTCTATTACTCTGCGGTGCCGGTGTCGGTGCCGCATCGGGTGGCAGCGCAGGCGGCGCACCGTAGCTGCGGCGCGGCGAGTTTGAGAAGACGAACACCGCCTTTCCGTTCTCCAGCTTCAGCGCAGCGTCGAATGACTTGCCACTTTTTGGAGAAACAAAGCCGCGAATGACCTCGGTCTGACCGGCCGTCAGCAGCTGCTGCAGGTGAGCAATACCGATGGAACGGCGACAGATGTAGGTGTTGACGCTGAACTTGCAGCCGTCCTCCTTGTAACCCGTACAGCCATAGAAGGAACGGAAGCGCTTGACCTCCTTGCCGCATAGCGGACACGTGCCCAGCACGTCGCCAAACGATCCGGTAGCCTCGCCGCTGCCGGCCTCGGCGCGATAGCCGTCAAACACCGCCGCAATCTCGGCACGCGCCAGCGCCACGCTCTCGCCGACAGCCATCTGTCCGCGGAACACCTTTTTCAACGCGCGACCCATGTCGCCCGTCTTGTATTTGTCCATACTGATCTTCATGCGCTCCAGCGACTCGATCAGGAAAATACCGTCGGGAAGAATGGTGTAGACGTCCTTTTTCAGATCAATGTAGTGGCTCTTGCGCGCGTTGTCGATGATGCCCGTGCGCGTCGCCTCGGTACCAAGCTCCAAGCCCTCCAGCATGGCGCGGTACTCCTGCGCGTCATCCTCCTCGCCCATGTGATCGGCAAGCTCCTCGTCGCTGGCGTTCTTTTCTTCCTTGAAGGGATTTTTCAGATAGTTGTTGAGCGTTTCA
>JAFTSR010000186.1 GCA_017467225.1 Clostridia bacterium
AAAACTTTTGGAAAATTTTTTCAAATTAAATTTTAAGCGGTTCTGTTCTGTATGAACCAAGGAAAAAACCCATGTGGGGCACCTACCCCATTTGATTGATAAATAATTTCTTTGACGTTGGAACGGACCGTCGAGGACGCCGATCCCTACAGGGTTAACTTTCTTTCCATAGGAAAAACCGCATTTTTCGCCGTCCTTTTTGAGGCGGCGAAAGCAAGATCTGCAGTCTGTAACAACCGCGCAGTGTTTCTTGTAACGCGCGAAGACAGCAGGGTACGTAGGGGCAGCAGCCCCGTGCGCGCAATGTTTTTCGTTCGCGCTTTGCGCGATGCTCGCTTTGCGAGCAAGAAAAACTTGCTGTTTCGCGCAGCGAAACATGTTTTCATTTGGTTCGTTTTTTGTCGCGTGACAAAAAATGAACAATAACCCCTATTACAGTTAGAAATCCATGTTCGCACACTCTAAATCTATCCACCCGCAGGAGGAAACCATGGCATATTTATCCGACATCGAAATTGCACAATCGGTCAAAATGCGTCCGATCGGCGAGATCGCCGCAACGGCGGGCATCTCCGACGACTACCTTGAGCCGTACGGCAAATACAAGGCAAAGATCGATCTTCGCGTCTTTAACGAAATGGACAAGCCGGAGGGCAAGCTCATTCTCGTCACGGCGATCACGCCCACGCCCGCAGGCGAGGGCAAAACGACCACCACCATCGGTCTTGCCGACGGTATGCGTCGCATCGGCAAGAACTGCGTTGTTGCGCTGCGCGAGCCCTCTCTGGGTCCTGTGTTTGGTGTCAAGGGTGGTGCTGCCGGCGGCGGCTGGGCACAGGTCGTGCCCATGGAGGACATCAACCTCCACTTCACCGGCGACTTTCACGCCATCGGCGCAGCGAACAATCTGCTCGCTGCTATGCTTGACAATCACATCTACCAGGGCAACGCGCTGAACATCGATCCGCGCCGCATCACCTGGAAGAGATGTGTCGATATGAACGACCGCCAGTTGCGTTTTGTAACCGACGGTTTAGGTGGACGCGTCAACGGCGTACCGCGTGAGGACGGCTACGACATTACCGTTGCCTCCGAGATCATGGCTGTTTTCTGCCTTGCCACCTCGCTGCGCGACCTCAAGGAGCGTTTGTCGCGCATCATCGTTGCCTACACCTACGACGAAAAGCCCGTAACGGCGGGCGATCTGGGCGCGGTCGGCGCGATGGCAGCTCTGCTCAAGGACGCGCTCAAACCCAATCTGGTACAGACGCTGGAGGGCACGCCCGCGCTGGTTCACGGCGGTCCCTTTGCCAACATCGCGCATGGCTGCAACTCGGTGCTCGCCACCCGTATGGCGATGAAGCTGGGTGACTACGCCATCACCGAGGCCGGCTTTGGTGCCGATCTGGGTGCGGAAAAGTTCCTCGATATCAAGTGCCGCATGGCAGGTCTTACGCCCTCTGCGGTGGTTGTGGTTGCCACCATCCGTGCGCTCAAAATGCACGGCGGTCTTGCCAAGACCGAGCTGGGCGCGGAAAACCTCGAGGCGCTGGAGGCGGGCATTCCCAATCTGCTGCGCCACGTTTCCAACATCAAAAACGTCTACAAGCTGCCCAGTGTCGTAGCCGTCAACCGCTTCCCCACCGACACCGACGCCGAGGTCGAGCTGATCATTCGCAAGTGCCGTGAGCTGGGCGTTAACGTGGTTCTATCCAACGTTTGGGCCGAAGGCGGCAAGGGCGGCGAGGAGCTGGCCCGCGAGGTCGTTCGCCTGTGCGAGGAGGAACAGGGTGATTTCACCTACTCCTACGAGCTGGACGGCACCATCGAGGACAAGATCGAAGCCATCGTCAAAAAGATCTACGGCGGCTGCGGCATTTCCGTTCTGCCCGCTGCCAAAAAGCAGATCGCGCAGCTGAGCGCGTTCGGCTTTGACCACTGCCCCGTTTGTATCGCCAAGACGCAGTACAGCTTCTCGGACGATATGACCAAGCTGGGTGCGCCCGAAAACTTTACCGTTGCCATCAAAAACGTCAAGGTGTCCGCCGGCGCAGGGTTCGTTGTCGTTCTCACCGGCGATATTATGACCATGCCGGGACTCCCCAAGGTTCCTGCCGCCGAGAAAATCGACGTAACTGCCGACGGAAAGATCGTTGGTCTTTTCTGATCACACATTCACAATACCGCATATACTAAAACACCAGTATAAATCAAAAAGCAGGAAGATTTAATTCTCCCTGCTTTTATTTTCTATTCAAGTCCCTCAATCACAATTTTCTTCTTAACCCTCAAAAAGCACAGCCCTACGATGAGCAATATCGGGAACACGACCGCACAGAATATGCCATGGCTCAAATTATTATTAAGCACGCCCGTCATAAATCCTGCAACGGTAGGACCGAGGCTGCAGCCTGTGTCGCCTGCAAAGGC
>JAFTSR010000187.1 GCA_017467225.1 Clostridia bacterium
CAGCGACAAGCTGACCGATGACATCAAGATTCGTATGAAAGACAGCGTCTGTCACGCCTGCCGGGCCATCATCAAGCGCGACGTGCAGCCAAACTACACCAACATTTCCGTCATGGGTGCATACGTCACACTGTTTGCCGGCGAATTGTTCGGCATGGTTGATTTTTTCAATTACGGGAAGAAACGTTTGCAAAAGCTGCATCAGTACAACATGTCCCATGGAAACTTCTCCGAGTTCAACAGCCCAACCTACACCTTCATTTGTCTGGAGGACCTTTCCCACCTTGAGGCAGACATTCAAGACGAAGAATGCAAGCGCCTGGCACATGAGCTGTCAGATCTGGCGTGGGAAACCGTCGCTCTGCACTATCACGCCGCTTCGGGTCAGTTAGCCGGTCCTCACGACCGCGCCTACGCCATGATGATTGGCAACGGAACAAAGCTCTCGATCGAGCGCGCGCTGGATTACAAAATCCGCCTGGTTGAGGATTATGACGCCTTCACGCCGCAAAATATCGGCTGCAACCATTTTACGATACCGTTGCGCTGCCCTGATCAGTATCTGCCGTATTTTTTGGGCAGCGTATATCCCGATGGGCAAAACGAACGTATCATCGATCAGACCTTCGCCCCCGGGCGCATGGCCTATACCTATATGACCGATGCCTTCACATTGGGCTCTCTCCACCGGGAGTGCGCCTGGAACCAACACCGTAACGTGCTGGGGTACTTCGGTACCGTCGCAGAGCCGATTGCTTTCAACCTGAAGTGTCTGCACGACGGCTGGGACTACTGCTCCGGATTGATGAATACCATTCAGGAGCGCGGTCGCGTTCTTTCCACCATGGCCTTTGCAACCAACGGCGGCGATACGCACGTCTGTCTTGACATGGTCAAGGATGCAAAAATTCGTGCCAAGGACCTTCGCATCCGCTGCCTCTTTGAGGGCGCAATCCGGCATCTGAAGGCGGAGCAGGTCGGTGAGCACACCTTTATCATCACCGACAGTCGCAGCGGCTTGCGCTTGACGATTGATTTCCCATACGCGGCATTCGGAGATACGCCCATCCTTTACGAAATCACAAGGGGCGATCGCATGCTCGGAATCGATGCCGTGCTGCACCAAGGAGAGATGACCGAAATCAATTTTGGTGCAATGCAGAAAGCGTTGATCGTGACCACAATCGACGTATGTGGCGACGGAAGCGCATTGGCCGATACGGCTGTGTGCACCGAGGAAAACGGAAGCGTGCGCGCGAAGTTTGGCAGCCTCACCTCTTTGACACCGCAAAAGCCGGACGCCTCACGCGCCGTCTATGGTGGCATGAAGCTGTGGCGCAATGACACCGAATACAAGCCTGCATTCTGACACCCTTTCGCACCCAGCACCCACCCCGCTCGATATCAAGCGGGGTGGTCTTCTTTTCGCTTTAACAAATCTACTGTCGGTTTATTTTTGCCAAAGCCGGTCAAAGGATGCCGGTAACCGTTACCGTAACGCTGGCGGGTGTCACCGCGACCACGCCGGTTGCAGGATCTTGCGCAATGGTTGCAGCCGGCAAAGAGAGCGGAGCTGCCGCCCCCGCCGCAGGATATATGAGCAGACCGTCCACATACG
>JAFTSR010000188.1 GCA_017467225.1 Clostridia bacterium
AGGACGACATCAAGCACATGGCACTGCTGCTTGAGCATCTGGAGGATAACGACGACGTTATCGACGTTTACCACAACTGGGAGAACGAGCAGGAGATCTGATTCTGATTATTGACTCGAAAGGAGCTATCTTTCGTGAAAACATTTGAAGTCAAGACAAAAATCAATTTCGGAGAGCGCGCACTGGATCGTCTGCTGAACTTCACCAACGAGCGTGTTTTGATCGTTGCCGATCCGTTTGTTGTCAGCAGCGGTCTGATCGACCAGCTGATGCAGCGTCTCAATAAAACCAACGCCACCTGGGAAATTTATCAGGATGTCGTACCCGATCCCCCTATTGATAAGGTGATTGCCGGCGTGCGCAGAATGCTGGATTTCCAGCCGGATTATCTGGTTGCCGTCGGCGGTGGCTCCGCGATTGACCTGGCTAAGGGCGTTCGCAAGTTTGCTGCAGAGATGCAGGGCGGTCGTCGCGTCCCCATGCTGGCCATTCCCACGACCAGTGGTACAGGTAGTGAGGTCACCTCCTTTGCGGTCATTTCTGACCCGGCAGCGCAGCGCAAATATCCGCTGTCTGCTGAGGATATGATCCCCGACGAGGCGATTTTGGATGAGGAGCTGGTCAAGAGCGTTCCCGCATCCATTACGGCAGACACCGGCATGGATGTCATGACGCATGCTATTGAGGCTTACGTCAGCATCAATAACAACGAATTCTCCGGCGCATTGGCAGAGAAGAGCGTTGAGATCTGCGGTCAGTTTTTGCTGCGTTCCTGGGCGGACAATAACGATACGCACGCGCGCCGCAAGATGCACATTGCTTCTTGCCTGGCGGGTCTGGCGTTCAACTCTGCATCCTTGGGACTTAATCATGGTATGGCGCACCAGCTGGGCGCGCTGTTCCACATTCCGCACGGCAGAGCAAATGCCATTCTGTTGCCCCACATCATTGAATATAACAGCCGCATCGATAAGCTGAGCCGCAGCAGCAAGGATTACGCGCCCTGCGTGCAGAAATACTGCAATATGGCTCGCATTCTGGGCGTCAACAACCTCAACGAGGTAACGACCATTCGTGCCTTTGTGGCGTATATTCAATTCATGTGCCGCGAAATGTGTATTCCGGCGCACGTGTCGGAGTTTGGTAGCATCAGTGAGGGCGAGTACATGGCCGCCGTTGAGCAGATGGCCGAGGGCGCTTTGGCTGACGGTTGTACGGCAACCAATCCGCGCGTTCCGACCAAGCAAGAGGTCATGGAAATTTACCGCGCAATTTGGTGAGTATTCGGGGGAAACTTCTTGAAAGAAGTGTCCCACGATCCACCTTCAAGAACTTTCAAAAAAAGAAATTATAAATAGTTACACAATGTTCACAAACTTGACACGGGAATTTATTGACAATATTGTTATATTGTGTTATAATGGTATCGTCAAGCAAATGCTTTGCGTGGCGTATTGTTTATTTTTATTGTGTTAATTTGTTTGGCGGCAATCGGAGCGGCATACGCGGCTTCCCGATTGGCGCGTTTTTTATTCCGCAGAAAAGGAGGAGAGCGTTATGAAGAAAATCAGAATGTACGAAGCCTTGCTGTTGCTTTTGTGTCTTGTGGGTGTGCTTCTTTTGAATGGCTGTGACCGACCGGCGCAAGACGAGCCGGGAGACGGTGATCACACCCATCTGCCCTGGAAGTTGAACGCTGTTTTGCCGGGATGCACCACGACGGGATTGACCGAGGGCAGCGTGTGCTCCATTTGTGATGAGATTTTGGTCGCGCAAGAAGAGATCCCCGCGCTGGGGCATGACGCGGTCGATGATCCTATCATTGAGCTTGGTTGCGTGGTGGATGGCAAAAGCGCAGGCTCACACTGTTCTCGCTGTGACAAAAAGTTCGAGCTGCAAAGAATTACAGAGCGCAGCACGGGGCACCGCTATGAAAATGGTATCTGCACGGTCTGTGGTGAGGCAATCGAATATTCGCAGGGCTTGAAGCTCCTGCCGCGCAAAAACGGCAAGTATGCCGTCAGCGGTATCGGTACCTTTGAAGGAAGACATCTGGTCATTCCCGAAACAGCGCCCGACGGTGGTCCCATCACGGAAATCCTCGGTGAGGCTTTCAAAAATTGTCAAACGCTGCGTAGCGTTCATATCCCGGATAGTGTTGTCAGTATAGGAACGGATGCCTTTAGCTTCAGTTCAATTGTACACGTCCGTCTACCATCTACACTTTCTGAAGTTCCGGGGAGAGTATTTTCACAATGTAGATCGTTGAAAAGTGTCGATATTCCCGATGGCGTGGAAAGTATTGGATATAGTGCATTTTCAGGGTGTTCAAAGTTGGAAAATATCGCCATTCCCAAAAGTGTAAAAAGCATTAGTGAGGGCGCCTTTGCGGGCTGCCATGCGTTGACAAGCGTCACGATTCCGTCAAATGTGCAAAGCATCGGCAAAGATGCGTTCAGCAGCTGTCAGTCGCTTGTCAAGGTCGTGCTCTGCGACGGTATTACCGACATTTCGGGAACAGCCTTCGCCCATAACCATGCGCTTACGTATGTGCGTTATCCTCGCACGCTGCAGGATTTTTGCGGCTTTATCGACTGTCCGCAGATGAGCGAGATCGAGATCCCCGAGGATCACACCTCACTGTATTTCAAGGATGGATACGTGCTTGGCAAGACCAACAAAACGCTGTATCATATGCCTATCGGCGGCACGATCCCCGATGATGGCAGCGTTACTCGCTTGTATGCCGGTTCCATGAAGTATCACCCCATCACCGAGATCGTTTTGCCGGATTCCATCCGAAACATTGATACCGCTTTTGCGGGAAATACCACGCTGACCCGCATCGTGCTGCCCGAGGGGATGTTGAGCATTCCTGATGAAGCCTTCGAGCGCTGCCTTGCTTTGCAGGAGGTTGTTTTCCCGAGTAGCCTGGAATACATTGGCATCGCCTCGTTCCGCTGGTGTCAATCGCTGACAAATGTTGTGCTACCTCCGAATACAAAGCGAATTTTATCGTGGGCTTTCCAAGGCTGCAACGCATTGACCGAAATTACCATTCCGGGGAAGGTGATCACCTGGGGTGGCTTTGAAGATTGTACTGCGCTTGAGCGTGTGATGATCGAGGAAGGCGTGACGGCAATTGGCAGTATGGCGTTTCGGGGCTGCACTGCGCTCAAGGAGGTCGCGATCCCATCCACGCTCCAAGCGATCGAAGCGAGTGCTTTTAAGGGGTGCTCATCTCTTGTAGCAATCACGTTGCCGCAGGGGCTGATGCGGATAGAGGGCAGTGCATTTTCTGATTGCACCTCGCTGACCGAGGTCAACATTCCATTCCTTGACTCTCGCGCAAAAGGCGCATTCAGCGGTTGCACGGCTCTGGAGAGAGCAACTGTTGGCGAGGGTGTGACGCAGGTGGCGGAGGGCCTGTTCAACGGCTGCACGGCACTTCGCTACGTGTATATTCCGTCCACGGCGAAGTGGATAGGAAATGCTAAGTTTCTCAATGCAGACAGCCTTGAGAAGATCGAATACGGTGGTACGGCCGAGCAGTGGGAAAAGGTCAGAGTGGACGCCGGTAACACGGTAATACATCAAGCAGAGCGGATCTGCCGGCAATAAATCAATAAAAAAGTGAGGCTGCCTCGGAGAGGCAGCCTCTTTGCTTGGATGTGAATTAGTTTGCGGCTTTGGTGTAGTTCATCTCGATATAACGGATGGTACCGCCCCAGCCCTTGGTGGGATCGCAGGCACGAATGCGGATGTAGCATTCGCCGGTCACGTCACAGTCGTAGATGAACGGATCGATATCGACGTCAACGTCATTGCCGCCGGTGGTCAGATGCTCACCGCCGCTGATGTCGTAGTAGTTGGCGACGATCTCCCAATCCTTGTTGTTGTTGCTGACCTCGACGATATAGTTCTGGAAGACACGGCAGGTCAGATCACAGCTGAGCATATCGGAAACATCGAACAGATATACCAGCTGACGCGTGGTGTCACAGTAGCGGAAGTTGGCATTGGACTCCGAGGTGTTGACCAGAATAAAGTCCATATCCTGATTATTGCTGTTGGTTGCGATCTTTCTCTTATAATACTTGCGGCCGTTTTCGGTCTTGACCAGATATTTGCTCTCATCGGCATCGCCGGTAGAGGGCGTGGTCATAGCGTTGTCGTTCATGCTGGAGGTGTTGTTCTTACCCGTCAGCCAGTCGGTGCTCTCACCGGCGGAGGTATCAGCCTCAACCATGTGGCGGATGGTCAGCAAGCCGACGCGTGCACCCCAACCCATGGAGGTGTTGGAGTTGCGGAAGCGAACGTACAGAATACCGGTTTCGTCCACTGCTTCATAATCTGCGGGATCGATGGACAGCGTGAAGGCGGTGGAATTGTCGCGGATGTGCTCAACCGTTCCGCCCTCGGAATAGTCTGCGATCATCTCCCAGGTCTCGCCGTCGCCGGAGACCTCGATGATGTAGTTCTGACCGACGTCAAACTGGTAGATCGGGCAGAAATAATCGGTGGTGTCGAATCTGTAGATCAGCTGACGATCCAGGTCGCAGAAGCGGCAGGTGTCATTGACGGCAGCCGTGCTCTCGAAGATGTATTCCTTATCCTTGTTGGAGCTGTTGACGGGAATGCTGATCTCCTCATAGACGAAAGCTGCGCCCTCAAGATCGACCTTCGTCTTACCCCACTCGACGGTGACCGTCACAGGCTGACGAGAGCCGTCTACTGTGAAGCGAAGCGAACGGGTGTCATCATCCCATACCAGGGAAAGCAGAGGCATCTCGGAGCCGTTGGCGTTGGTTACCGTGACCGACTGCGGATATACGCCGCGCGGTGCGAGCAGACGGTGGCAGATGGTGGTGTTGGTGGCGGAGGTAAACTGATAGGTTGTGGAGTCGGCGCTTTCCTTGAGAGAGTCGGGATCAACCTCACCGGAGGAGAAGCCCAGACGCGGGACGGACAGGTCGAAATAATCCACGTTGGCCAGGATCATGCTGTCTTCCTTGGGGATGACGGGATCCTCAACGATGGCCAGCTCGGGGTCAAACAGATTGATGTAGGTGCCCTCCAACTCGACAGCCTTGTCAAAGGCGTGCGCGATGACGTACTTGCCACGCTCGGTCTTCATCATTTCTGCAGAAGCATACTCGTAATCGGTATACTGCAGCGCATACTCGACCAGTGCGCGGAGAAGGGGAGCGCCGCCCTTGTAGTTGGCAAAGGAGCCGGTGGGAATACCCATCACGACCACAGTACCCTTGCCGACAAACTCCTCAAAGCCGATAACGCTGTTGCCGATCTTCATGAGGGGAGACTCGGCACCTTCAAAGGTGATAGCATAGTTGACATAGGAGGAGAGCGCGTGGTTGTTGAAGATTTCCAGCGAGTCATCCAGAGCCTTCAGGCGGGAGGATGCCTTCAAACCGCTGGTTTGAGTGTTGACCTTGATGTCAGAAAGACCCAGGTGGCGGAGCAGATTGGTCAGCGGCGTGACGTCGTCTGCCCAGAAGAAGTAATCGTCAATATTCCAGTACTGGTTGTGGCCGGAAACGTACAGAAGCGTACCACCTGCCTTGACCCAGTCGGCGATGGCGATGTTAACTTCCTCAGACAGAGGAACGGAGGTGTCATAGCTGGCCAACAGCAGTGTAACGCCCTTCAGATCGTCGGCGGTGTAGATCTGCTCCATCGCCTTCATCTTGACGGGCACACCGTCACGAACCAGCGGAGCACACAGACCGTACATACCGTCGGTAGGATTGATTGCCCAGCCGGAGCCGGTGTTCATCCAGGACAGAGAGTCGGAAGCCAGGTAGCTGATACCGGGCGTACCGGCTGTCATGGTGATCTCCTCGCCGCCGATGTCGTTGAGCATGGCGTAGATCTGCGACTGAACGGTACGGTAAGCGCCGCTGGAGCTACCGAAGGCACGCTGTACCCAAGGCAGGATCTGGAAGCGGTTGATCTCGGGCTGCATCAGCTGCGCCGCGATCGACTGGCGATAGAAGTACTGGCAGCCTTCCTCGGTTCTGCCCTCGTTATCCATGACCGGGTCAGCCAGCGCGTAGAAGTTGGTACCCTCTACGCTGTCAACGTAAGAGGCGTACTCAATGAATGCATTGGTGAAGTTGTCGGTGGTCTGTGCACCGTTGTAGGGGAATGCGCTGTTGTGTGTATCAGCCCAGGTCTGACCGATAACGCCGTCGATGCAGCCGAGTGCCAGATAGGAGTTCAGACCGGCTGTGATCGACCATGCTGCGTAGTTGACGGTCGAGTGGGTTGCAATGTAGAGCTGCGTGGAGGGAGAAACCTGCTTGACTCTCTTGGACAGTTCGGTCAGAATACGCTCAAAGAGGTAGGTCTTGAGCAGGTTTGCCTTGAGGTTAGCCTCGGCGGAGGAGTTGGGCGCCTGCCATTCCTCGTCGTAGAAGGCTTCCCATTCCTCCTTGAAGGTCTGGGAATAACCGGCACGGATCCACATCTCGGGCTCCTCCAGCGCAATAGTCTGGGGATGATACTGCTCGATCATGGGAAGCAGCATGTTGGCCCAAGCGAACTCAATCCAATCCTCGGAGGGAACCATGTAGTAGGAGCCGCCGGCAGGGTGCTCCAGATAGTTGCCGCTGGCATCCATCTGAATGTCATTGTAGTTGCTCTTGTCCAGGTTCAGGTAAGAGGCGTCGGCGCGGTTGATGGCGATCATCATGTCAACGACATAATCTTCAGAGCCGTACCAGGAAGCAAAGTTGTTGCCGGAGGTCGAGTAGACCATAACCGAGTCGGCATTGACCGCGCGGGTGTCAGTGTAAAGAACGCTTGCCTGGAAGGTGGTGCGGACACCGGTCAAATCGAAGGAGTCATAGCTTTGTACGTACAGACCGTTTTCCAGATCGTGGGTGGGGCGAACGTAAGTCGCAGGAGATTTGGTGGGCTTGTTCTGCTCACCGAAAATGGTCTCGTACGTCGGGGGAACGACGACCACGGGAGCGGGCGTGTAGGTGCCCTTTTGCAGATAGTCCTCCTCCAGCACGATCTTAGTTGCGCTGTAGCTGTCAGTATCCTTGCTGTAGCCGAGAATATTTTCGATGAAATACTCAACGGCACCGATGGTACAGGTCTCGTCGTATCCGACGATGACCAATCTCTTGCCAACCATCTGGATGGCGTATTCGCCCTCAGACAGCGTGGCGTGTACCTGCTTACTTTCTTCGCGGTTGGTCACACCGATCAAAATATCGCAGGTATCTGTGGGAACCGCCTCACCGCGCGGCACGTAGTCGTCGCTGATGCCGATGTCAACGCCGGTAGCAGCCTCGATCGAGGTGCGCAGACCGGCGGCAGAGTTGATCAGCTCTCTTGAGCAGAGCTCAGGACGGTAGATGGTATACTCCGTCGTCCCGTCAACCAACGTGACAGTGGGCTTGACTTCCTCGTCGTCGGGCTGCTCTTCGGCGGGGGAGCAGGCGACAAGTGCGCTCATAAGCCCGGTGGACAGCATGCAAATGCTGAGCAGGAGGGCGAGCAAGCGCATTTTTTTCGTTTTGGTGATTTTCATACGTGATCTCCTTTCGGATGTCTGCCGTGGCAAACACATATTACATCTATTATACAGGAAAACGGAGGAAATTGCAAGAGCCTTTACTTAAAAAGCCGTGATTTTTTCGCTGCGATTTTCCGATAGCCCATATATTTATGAACAGAAGTAAATTTTTTGAAAATAAATCTTGAAATGGTTTGACTTATTTGCGATTTTGTGGTATGATATACTGATAGAATATGGAGAAGGCGGTGCTTGGCATGGTAATATTGGGTATCGACCCCGGATTGGCAATCGTCGGTTGGGGCGTGGTTGATTATCGAGGTAATCAATTCAAAACACTTGGGTATGGTTCGATCACGACGCCCAAGGAGGAGAGCACCGAGCAGCGTCTGTCGCGTATTTACGACGATATGAACGTGATTCTTGACCGATATAAGCCCGAGGCTATGGCGGTAGAGGAGCTGTTTTTCAACACCAACCAGACCACGGCCATCCGCGTGGCAGAGGCGCGAGGCGTTATTCTTCTGGCGGCGCAGCGCGCAGGCGTTCCGATTTACGAGTACACGCCGCTGCAGGTCAAGCAGTCGGTGGTCGGCTACGGTCGCGCCGAAAAGAAGCAGGTCATCACCATGGTGACCATGATGCTGGGACTGGCTAAGCCTCCCAAGCCCGACGATACGGCAGACGCTTTGGCAATCGCCGTGACGCACGCGCATAGCGGCGCGTCCCGCCTGGCCGCTTATTACAATCAACGTTGACGACAAAAGGAGATATACAGACAATGTGGTGTGCAGATAACTGGAAGGATTACGAGCTGTTGGATACGGGAGACGGCGAAAGACTGGAGCGATGGGGAGATCTCATCCTCATCCGTCCCGATCCGCAGATCATTTGGAAAAACACCAAAAAGCATCCTGCCTGGAAAAAGGCGGACGGCATTTATCGCCGCTCCAATTCCGGCGGTGGCGCATGGGTGAAAAATCATCTGCCGGAGCAATGGAATATCGGCTATGATCATCTGGGACTTGGCTTTGTTCTGCGCCCGATGGGCTTCAAGCACACGGGACTGTTCCCGGAGCAGGCCGCCAACTGGGATTGGTTTTCTGAGCTGATCCAAAAGGCAAATCGCCCGGTCAAGGTGCTCAATCTGTTTGCCTACACCGGTGGTGCGACGGTTGCCGCCGCCAAGGCCGGTGCGTCCGTCGTACACGTGGATGCTGCCAAGGGCATGGTCGCACAGGCCAAGGAAAACGCAGCACTGTCCGGTCTTGCCGACGCGCCGATCCGCTATATTGTCGACGATTGCAAAAAGTTTGTTGAGCGCGAGCTGCGCCGCGGCAATCATTACGAGGGCATCATCATGGATCCGCCCTCCTACGGTCGCGGTCCCGGCGGCGAGGTGTGGAAGCTGGAGGACAGCATCGACGAGCTTTTGACGCTGTGCGCACCGCTTCTTTCCGAGCAGCCGCTGTTCTTCCTGCTCAACTCTTACACAACGGGACTCTCTCCCATGACCAGGCAATATCTTCTGCAGCAGAAGCTGCAGGGACGCTACGGTGGCAAGACTGAATCGGGTGAGCTTGGTCTGCGCGTGACGCAGACGGGAGGATGCTTGCCCTGCGGCGCCAGCACGCGCTGGATTGTCGATTGAAACGCGCCAAAACGGAGGTGAATATCTGTGGCACAACCACTGATCAGAACTGAAAATTTGGAATTTACCTATCCGCCCGAGCGCGATGGCGGCGACAATCCGCCTGTTTTGCGCGGTGTCAACATTGCAATAGAGCGCGGCGAATACGTGGCTATTCTGGGCCATAACGGCTCGGGAAAATCTACCTTTGCCAAGCTGCTCAACCTGATTCTGGAGCCGACGGCAGGCAAGATCTATATCGACGGACAGGATATCACCTCGCCGGACATGACCGATGAGGATATCTACGCTCTGCGCCGCCGCGTCGGCATGGTGTTTCAAAATCCCGATAACCAGCTGGTTGCCACGCTGGTGGAGGAGGACGTTGCCTTCGGACCGGAGAATCTGGGACTCGATCCCGCCGAGATCCGCCGCCGTGTTGACTGGGCGCTGGATATGGTTGGCATGCGGCAGTATGCGCATCACGAGCCGCACCGTCTCTCCGGCGGTCAGAAGCAGCGCGTGGCCATCGCCGGTGTGATCGCTATGCTGCCCGAGTGTATGATTTTGGATGAATCGACGGCCATGCTTGACCCGATGGGGCGACGCGAGGTCATCGATACCGTGGAAAAGCTGCACCGCGAGCGCGGTATTACCGTTTTGACCATCACGCACCACATGAACGAGGCGGCGCGCGCCGACCGTATCATCGTCTTGGACGACGGCAAAGTTCTGATGGACGGAACGCCGCAGGAGGTGTTCTCCCGTC
>JAFTSR010000189.1 GCA_017467225.1 Clostridia bacterium
GCTGCACCGCGGCGAGGTATTGGGCCTTGTGGGAGAGAGCGGCTGCGGCAAGTCCACCATCGGGCGGCAGCTGGTCGCCCTGGAAAAGCCCACCTCGGGTCGCGTGTGGTTCGGTGGGCAGTGCATCAGCGATATGGACGCGGAGCAGCTGCGTCCGCTGCGGCCAAAAATGCAAATGATCTTTCAGGATAATTATTCCGCGCTCAATCCGCGCAAGCACGTGCGTGACATTCTCCTGGATCCGATGCTGCATCACGGCATGCTGGATCGGCGGGATAAGGATGGACAGCTGCGGCGCTTGCACCAGCTTTTGGATATGGTCGGTCTGCCGTATGCGGCGCTTGGCCGCTATCCGCATGAGTTTTCGGGCGGTCAGCGGCAGCGCATTGGCATTGCACGCGCCTTGGCGCTCTCGCCGGAGCTGATCGTCTGCGACGAGCCGGTCAGCGCGTTGGACGTTTCCATTCAAGCACAAATTTTGAACCTTTTGCGGTCGTTGCAGAAGGAATTGAAGCTGACCATGCTGTTCATCGGTCACGGACTGGGTGCTGTGCGCTACGTCAGCGACCGCGTGGCGGTCATGTACATGGGGCAGATCGTCGAGATCGCGCCCTCAGACAGCATTTTCGCCAATCCCGTGCACCCATACACCAAGGCACTTTGCCGTGCCATTCCGCTGGCTGACCCGGGCGCACGTGATTTTACCGAAGGTGTTCTGCGTGGCGAGGTGGGCGACAGCGTCAATCCGCCCAGTGGCTGCCGCTTTCATCCGCGCTGCCCGATGGCACAACCGTCCTGCAGCGAAAGCAGCATGCGCTCGCAGCTGCGTATTGTAGGGGAGAGCACCATGTGCGCCTGTCCCTATGCAAAGACAACGACACAAGACGGAGGTGCGGACGATGCGGATGCTTAAATATATCGCCAAGCGCCTTTTGATCGCGCTTCCCGTGCTGATTGGCATCACACTGATCGACTTTGCCATGACCTGCATGGCGGGCAGCCCCCTGGATGCTCTGGTCGGACCGCGTGTCTCCGAGGATGCCGTGGCGGCCAAGGAGATCGCCCTGGGACTTGACAAGCCGTTTTACGTGCAATACTGGATCTGGCTCAAGCAGCTCATCAAGGGTAACATGGGCTATTCCATGAAAAGCTTTCAGCCGGTGGCCGAGATGATCGGTAAGCACGTCTGGCCGACGCTGCTCTTGATGGGCTCCTCCTTTATCGTCGGACTTCTGATCGCCTTGCCTGCCGGCGTCTACTCGGCGACGCATCAGTACACCAAGCGCGACTATGCAGTGGTAACGGCCTCGTTTATCGGCACGGCGGTGCCCAGCTTCTTTTTGGCACTTTTGTTTATTTATATTTTCAACATTCAGCTTGGTTGGCTGCCCAGCAGCGGCATGACCACGCTGGGTATGGACGGTGGTTTTCTTGACGTGCTGCGGCATCTCATCATGCCCATGATGGTGTTGGCCATCGGCATGGCGGGCACCAACATCCGTTACATCCGCAGCGCCGTGCTTGAAATTCTGGGCAAGGATTATCTGCGCACGGCCCGTGCCAAGGGCATCGGGCGCAAGAGAGTGACGGTGCGTCACGCGCTGCGCAACGCTCTTGTGACGGTAGTGACCATTTTCGGTATGCAGCTGCCCATGCTGCTTGGCGGTGCGGTCATTGTTGAGCAGGTGTTCAGCTGGCCGGGTCTGGGACTGATGACCATGAGCGCTATCACCGCCCGTGACTATCCCGTGATTATGGGCGTTTGTCTGCTCAGCGTCGTAGTGGTGCTGCTCGGCAATCTGCTGACCGATATTCTTTACGCCGTGGTCGATCCGACCATCCGGCTGGACAGCTGAGGAGGTGCGGATATGAAGAATATTCTCGGACGCAAGCTGTCCTCAATTCCCACGCCCGATCTGAGTAACGAGACCTACGCCAAGACTGTTTTCCGCCGTTTTCGCCGCCACAAGCTGGCAGTGATCGGCAGCATTGTGGTGCTTGCCTTGGTGTTGGCTGCGCTGATCGGCCCGTGGCTGTCTCCCTACGATCCCGACGCGTCGGTGGGTGAGTTCAATCAGCCGCCCTCGGGCGAGCATTGGATGGGCACCGATCAGATCGGGCGCGACGTGCTGACGCGTGTTTTATGCGGCACGCGCATCAGTCTTTTGGTGGGAGTTCTGGCGACGCTGATTTCGACTGTCATTGGTGTGGTGCTGGGGCTGATCTCCGGCTACTTCGGCGGCTGGGTTGACATGCTGATCATGCGCGTGACGGATATGATCATGTCGTTTCCGTATATTCTGCTGGTGCTGGTAGCGGCGGCGGTCTTTGAGCCGGGGCTTTGGAACATCATTCTCATTCTCGGTTTTGTGGACTGGCCGGGCATTGCGCGTCTTGTGCGCGGCAACGTCATGAACCTGCGCGAGACCAGCTTTGTCAAGAGCAGCGTGGTGGCAGGTATGCCCAAGTGGCACATTCTGTTCTCGGAAATTCTGCCCAACACGACCGCGCCGATCCTGGTCTACATGACAAGCGTTCTGGCGCTGTCCATTTTGGACGAGGCATCGCTCAGCTTTATTGGCATGGGTGTGCAGCCGCCGACGGCGAGCCTTGGCAATCTGCTCAACAATGCGCAAAATCTAACCATTCTGACCGAGCGCCCATGGCTTTGGGTGCCGCCCGGCTTGGTCATCATCGTCTTGGTTGTCGCCATCAATCTGGTCGGCGACGCCCTGCGCGACGCTATGGATCCAACGGCGAAGTGAGAGGGGATAAAAAGAAGGGGGGGGGGTGA
>JAFTSR010000190.1 GCA_017467225.1 Clostridia bacterium
CCTGAACCCGAGCCCGAGCCCGAGCCCGAACCGGAGCCCGAGCCCGAACCCGAGCCTGAGCCTGAACCGGAGCCTGCCGACCCCAATCTCAAGGTCTTTTACGGCGACATCAACTGGGACGACGTGGACGACCGCATCATCGTGGACATCACGGGCGCGCAGCCGATCACGGTCATCGACGGTGTCAACGGCGTCTCTCGACTGTACGAGAGCAGCTTCAAGACCGACGGCAAGCCCGGCGGCCTGGCGCTGGTGCAGGACTATTTTGAGAAATATGACGCCTTGATCGAGTGGTACGCCTACGAGGAGGTTCATGCCAAGGATTACCGCCGCCGTATGCTGACCATCCGTTTTGATCTGTTCGCCATCGACGAGATGACGGGCGAGGTCAACCGCATCAAGCGCGGCGGACAAAGCCTTGAGACCTCCAGCCGCTCCTATTATGAGGGAAATCGAAACGTCATCCTCACCCTGCAGGAGAATTTGCGCCAGTATTTGGACAAGGCGGTCATGCTGGTGGATACTATCACGGGTCAGGTGCGCTACGGCGATCCCAAAGCGCCCATCACCCCGGAATATGAGTACGTTTACACCCAGTTTGTGCCTGTCGAGCCGCCGATCGACGCCGACGCGCTTTTGACCAAGGTCGAACAGGCCATGGGCAGCGTGCGCGACATGACGGTCAACATGCAGATGGGTATGACCATCACAGGTCAGGGCGTGCAGCCCTCGGCCATGACGCTGATGCAGACGAGAACCCGTATTGAGGCACTTGGCGAGGAGTTCCCTGCGCTGCTGTGCACCATGACGGTGGGTGAGCAGACGGTTGAGATGCGCTTTGTCAACTCCACCTACTACTACGATCTGGGCGACCAGGGTCGCTTTATGATGATCCTTTTGCCGCAGCAGTTTGACGCGCTGTTTGCCGAGCAGGCGGGCGGTCAAAACGGCCCGATGTACGACACCGAGCACTTTACCTCGGTGCAGCTTACCCAGAATGCCGACGGCTGCTACGTGCTCACGCTGTCCGATCCCGACGCCGAGATGACGCAGCTTTTGTACGCTACCATGATGGAGAGCATCGGCGAGATTGACGCCAAGATCGCTCTACAGACCGTTTCCTTCGTCATCACGCTGGATAAATCCAATCGCATCGCGCGGCAGGAGATGACCATTTCCGTCGATGCGGAATTCTCCGCCGAGCAATACGCCACCATCACCTCCACAACCGTATGGGACTACACCGAGTACGGCGGTGAGCGCGTGGTCAAGGTGCCTGCGGATTACGACGATTATATGCCCTGCACCTACGGCGACTTCTACGAGAGCGAGTACGTGGCTGATCTGCTCTTTATGGACGACGTCAACGGCGACGGCGTAGGTGAGTACCTGTATATCGTCAACGAGCCGTATCACGACCCGTCGCAGCCGGTGGTCGATATTCTGATCTACGACCCGGCGCACGCCTACTTTATCAACACGGCCGAGGTCATGCGCACCCACTTCAGCGTCGGCGGCTTCTACGTTTACTATGATGAAAACGATGTGCCGTATCTCTTGCACTACAGCGCCCTGCGCGACACCTACAATGGCGGCGGCTTCAGCCGGTTTGAGGCGTCCTACGTGGTCTACCGCATCGAGCCGGAGAAAAACGGCATTCACACGTATATGGACATGCTGACGCGAAACAGTGTGGAGCTGTACGACACCGGCGTCATCAACTGGAAGGAGCATTACGCGCAGATCTGCGAGTTTACCGACGAGCTCAACGCGCTGCTCAATGACAGCATCATGATCGCGGACAGCTCGACGGGCGAGCTGTGGCTGGGCGACGGCACGACCACCATGGAGGTGGATTTCTCCTGGCTGCTTGCCGATTTTCTGTACGAGCTTGAAGCGGACTTTGCGCACGACAGACGGGTGCTGCGTGTTGACTCCTTCGCGCTGACCGTTCGCTCCGCGCCCACCACAACGGCAGAGGGCGAGCCCTCCAACGTCATCGGCTATCTTGCCCAGGGTGATACCGTGGTGCGTATTGCCAAGAGTCCTGCGTGGAGTCTGATCCTGTATAACGGCGAGCTTGGATACGTTTCCAATAACTACGTCAGCGAAATGCACTGAAATAACAGCAAAGGGCACCCCGGAAGGGGTGCCTTCCATAACGCAGGTTTTACCTGCCGAAAAAGCAAAAGGAGTACGAGCAATTTGTTCGTACTCCTTTTGCTTACTGTCGGGTAGTAGCATAATAGCCTTCCTCCGGGAGGAAGGTGGCACGCGAAGCGTGCCGGAAGGCGCCCGCGTGACTTTCAGCTTACGCGAATTTTATTGTCACGCGCTCTCCCTCACCCGACTTCGACGGGAGCTCCCTCCCGGAGGGAGCCTTTGTTTTGTGCGCC
>JAFTSR010000191.1 GCA_017467225.1 Clostridia bacterium
CAATGGCGGCAACAATGGTGGCGGGCCGATTGATCTTATGATTGATCAGCTTGCTTGTAGCGGCTGTCGTGATGCTGACCGATTGTTGCTGTGCATTGCCCACCATGCAAAACAGATCATTGATTAAATTTTCATTGGAAATTCTTTTCAAAAAAGCGGATTTCAATAATAAAATGTAGCTTCCGAAATTCAAATGCTTTTGCTCGGATCTCATGGCAATCCTCCTTGAAAAGTATTTGCGCGACATACGCACGGACACAAAAACGTCCAAAAGAGTAAAAACGCGAGAATGGCGAGGCCCTCTGCTATTTTTTTCTCTTTTTTGAAAAATATCGCGAAAAATGTCATTGTCATCTTTACGTTGACACAAACGGCCCCCAAAATTTGCTAAAATGTACGTACAGCGGCGGGGATACTGCCCAATAAATTCTATTTTAAAAGGATTTTTGAAGCAAAACGTCTCTTTGAGCGACGCGATTTCCCCCAAAAATCCCCGCGAGTATGCAAGTTTTTGACAACTTTACGACAAGAACGCGATATGTACTTGCTTCAAATTTTATGATACACTGAGCGTGTCGATGGGTGATATACCCATTATATCATATCCCATTTTGATTTTCAACATAAAGTTTTTATCCAAAGGAGGACACCACCATGAAAAACGAATTTTCGCCGTCCTATCTGCTGCACGAGGAGGGTGCGATCCATCTGACCGGTGAGATCACCTCGGAAATGGCAGATGCCATCAACGACCGTCTGTTTTATCTGGCACGAAACGGCTACATCCCCACACTGCTGATCGACAGCCCCGGCGGCAGCGTTTCGGCGGGCATGAAGATCTACGACTGCATCAATTATCTGGACACCAAGGTCCGCACGGTGGTTCTGGGCATGGCAGCCTCTATGGCGGCACTGCTGCTGAGTGCGGGCAGCAGAGGGGAACGCTATGCCTTCCCCAATGCAGAGATCATGATCCACCAGCCTTTGGGCGGCATGCAAGGTCAGGCCTCCGATATGGAGATCCATTGGCGGCACATGCATCGCGTCAAGCAAAGGCTGAATACGATCCTGGCAGACAATACCGGCAAGCCCATCGAGCAGATCGCCAAGGACACCGATCGCGACAACTTTATGACCGCAGAGGAGGCACTGGCATACGGCCTGATCGATCACATTTTGCCCGGCACGAACAAAGCGAAAGGAGACTAAGCTATGAGCCAACTGACCTATTTGGAAAACCGCACCGCTTACTACACCCTTTTCATCTCCGAGTTGACGAATACCCCCATTGACACGGTCTATGAAAAGATCGCCCCCATTTTTCTGACTGCCAACACGCCCCAGCTCCATGACCTGCTGCACCACGAGTGCCTTTGTACGATGCACAGCGTTTCTCTGCTGGACCTGTACATGAACTTCATTCACGCCTTTGGCGCATCCGATGATGCCTTTGGCCTGTCGCACCGCGAGGACGAGCTTCTCCGTATGAAGCGCCAGGTCCTGGACGTGACGGAAAAGCTGAAGTCCACCCCGTTCATCGATCCGCTGGCCGCGCTGTATGAATACAGCGAGAGGAACGACCTGGGGACCATGTACGCTCTGACTCTGTATTACTGCAATCCCATGGCCGACAACGCCTACATCGCTGCCCTGAAGAAGGGGGTAAAGGGCGCCGAGGGCCTGGACTGCTGCCTGGCGCTCCTGTACTTGAACGAGGACAGGCGCTCCGACTGGTTTGACACCTTCAGCCGCAACGCTCTGCTCCCCTTCCACCCCGGACTGCGAGACCGGGTTGCGGCGCATTACGGCCTGGGCTGCAATGGGGCCGCAGCCAAAAACTCTTAAGGAGGTTGAAACATGAATACGACCGATATGAAGGGGCTCTTCCCCGCAGAAAATCGCACCGAGGACCGTGTGATGCGCAGGCAGGATTGGGCCTGGTACAATCGTTTTGCCGAGATGGAGCCCAACAGGGAGCACACGGTGCTCCGATCTGTTGAAGACCTGAGCAAAGATCCCGACGTATGCGTCTATGACTTCGGCACGACCGCGCCGAGTGATGCACACGGCCGAACCATGGCATCCTACAGAGATGCCCATGGCAAGCTGAAGATCGCAAAATACCGCAAGCACTTCCACGAGCTTGTCATCGGCTCCAGCGGTCGCGGCAAGACGCAGGGCAGAGTTGCCACCGAAATCTTCAATATGGACGGCAGGACCTCCTACATTCTGACCGACCCCAAGGGCGAGCTCACTAAGATCGGCTATGATGCTGCGGTGAAGCTCTACGGCAAGGAAAACGTGCATATTGCCAATTTCATGCAGCCCGAGTGCTCTACCGTGCGCATGAATCTCTTTGCCGACATGGCAAAGCGTTGGTTGGCCGCTGAAAGAAAAAGCGCATCGAGCAAAAGATTGATCCGCGATCAGATCGCCACCGACGTACGAAAATTCATTGATGAGGCCTTTCCGGTCGAATCCGAGCGGGATCCCAGCTGGGAGCGAACTGCAAAAAGCTTCATCTATGCGATCCTGATCGCGCTCTTCGAGGATCTGACGCTGACCCCGGAGCAGGAAAAAAAGCTCAATCGCCGCAAGACCCTTCCCCACCAGATCAACTTCCACACGGTCTCAAACATTTTCTACACCTTCTCGTGGGGTAGCAGAATGGACGATCACGGCTTTCTTTCCAAGCGTGCGCCGGCCTCCTTGGCTTACCGTAATTCCAAGTCCGTTCTGAACAACGCCTCCAACACCCGCGCCAACTATCTTGGCTTCGTGGAGGGCTACCTTAAGCAGGTATCCGACCCCAAGATCACCGCTATGACCCAGGACAACACCTTCGACATTCTCAGTATGGCTCACACTCCTAAGGTGCTTTTTCTGGTCTACGACCAGGGGGACGTGGCCGTCAGAGAATGGGTCAACATTCTGCTGGCCAACTCTCTGCAGGCGCTGTTTGAGTACAGCACCAAAACGATGCAGCCCCTGCCCGTCCCTATCGTTACCATGTTTGACGAATTCCCCACCCTGCGCCCCAACGAGGTGTACCCGAAAATACTGTCCACCGGCCGTGGCGCCAACCTGTTCATGATCATGATCGTGCAATCGCTCAGCCAGCTTAAGGCCCGCTATCCCAAGGACTATAACGCCATGGTGGAAAACTGTGCCATCCGTTCCTTCCTTGGCACCAACGACGTGCAGACGGCTATCGACTTCAGCGAAAACATGGGCAAGAAAAACGTCCCCGACCCTACCATGTACCTAAAGGGAGAA
>JAFTSR010000192.1 GCA_017467225.1 Clostridia bacterium
GCAGCAAGAAACCGTCCTTGCACAAGAGATCGCGCGTTGGGAATCCCGGACGCCGCTGTACTGCATGATCGCGCCGCGCAGCAGCATACGGCGGGTACGGGAACTGATGCTGACGCTGCAGAGCTGTCGGCGCAGCGACTGCATCGCGGCGGCAGAGGTGACGCTGGCGCAGCTGAGAGATACCGTGGAGCAATTGAGAAAGGACGCCTTGATGATTGTACCGCAGTAATAACCGCAAAAATCTCAAAAGCTTTTTGAAGGGGAGCGCGAGGGGAAACTTTTTCTCCGAAAAAGTTTCCCCTCGCATACATATATCCACTTAATTCTGCTTTTATCCACTTAATTCTGCTTTCTCACGCTCTTGTATTCGTCATAGAAGCGATAATACGGGCACCGCGCAGTATTACGCGACAGAAAAGAAATCTGCTCGTCCTCGTCCAGATTGACGCCGCAAACGTAGGCGTCCTGCTCCTCGTCATAGTCGTAATAGACGCAGCTTTCGCAATTGGTCGGGCGCTGCTCCTTTTGCTTTTTGACGGTAGACGGGCGCTTGTATTTTTCAAAATCCAGGCCGTCCATGCTCACGCCTCCCTGCCCTTCAGGATATCTGCAATTTCCGCAGCGACAGCCGCAGGCACCAGCGCATCCAAGGACTCGCCCTTCTCGATCGCCGCACGAACACGGGTCGAGCTGATCGCATCGTACCGTGCGTCGGCAGGCAGATAGACCGTTTCCGCGCGCGGATTGTGACCACGATTCCACAGTGCGTGCTTTTGCTCATACAGATAGTCATCCTCGTTGCGTATACCCTTGACGATCACCGAGGCATCCACCGCATCGAACAGATCGATCAGGCGCGCCTTGGAGGCAATCACCCACACGTTGGGCAGATCATGACAGGCCATCGCCACCAAGCGTTGCCGCTCCTCCATCGAAAAAAGATACGTTTTAACCGCCGCATCCGCAACGTAAGCACGCATGTCGTTGGTCATGACCGCCACCACCACCTCGTCAAACATAGCCGAGGCGCGGCGACTGACATCCAAGTGTCCCAGCGTGACGGGATCAAAGCTGCCGGGGATGAGCGCGCGACAAGCGCGGCTTTTTTTGGTATTGCTTGCTCCGTTCATGGCGTTCTCCTTTGGTTCAAAATATTCTTACCCGCGCGTCATCTTGAGCGGAGCCCGCTCAGACCCCACCTCGCTTTGCTCGGTGCTGCTGCGCAGTTCGACTCCGCGCACTTGCGCTTCGCTCAGGGTGACTCGTTTCAGCTGAGCTGAAACGAGCGGGCACAGTCGAAACCCGTAGGGCGACCGCTTGCTTCGGTACAGCCGGAGCAAGCGGTCGGATCTCGCGGCCATGAAAACATATTATTCCTGCTCTATCGCGCCATATTCCAGCACGGTCACGTGCGCCACACCGTACCTGGCCACCTTGCGCACCGAAAAATGCGCCGACAGCGACGGATCAGCCTCAAAAATATCCGCTTCCTCGCTCTCACAAACGATCAGCGCGCCGCTTGCGATCGCGCCTGCCGAAAGCAAGGTTCGCAGCGCAGGACAAACCAGCCGCTGCGCGTAAGGCGGATCCAGAAAAATCAAATCAAACTGCGCGCCGCTAAGCATGCCGACACACACGGCATAATCCGCCTGCAAGAGGCGGCAGCGATCCGCCATGTGCGTTTTTTCCACGTTTTTGCGGATCACAGCAGCAGCTAAGGCCGACGCATCGCACAGCACAGCATCCGACGCGCCGCGGCTGAGTGCCTCCAGCGCCAACTGTCCCGAGCCGGCGAACAAATCCAGCACGCGTCTGCCCTGCAGCTCGAACTGCAGCATGGAGAACACGGCCTCCTTGGCACGCTCCGAGGTCGGGCGCGTGCTCTCCCCCGGCAGCGTTTCCAGCTTGGTTCCCCTGGCGCTGCCGGCGATAATCCGCATCACGGCGTGCCTCCGGGCAGAAGCGACACGCGAATACCGACCACACCCAGCTCTCTCTCTCGGGAGAGCGTATAAATCTGACGCATTTCGCTGATAAATTCCTTGCGTGTCTTCCCCGCAAAGCCCAGCTCCTCGGGAGTGACGCGCTCGTAAAGCTCTCCAAAGCTGTCCGCGGCAATGATCTCACATACGCGCGCCTTAAAATACGCGCCGTTGGTCTTCTGGAACTGAATGACGTCACCCACGCGAATATTGCGGCGCTTTTCGTCCATGCAGCGCACCTCGATCTCCTTCTCGCCGTGGCGGAAGGCCTCGAAATACGGGCTTTGGATCTCCATGGTGTGCATGACCTTATCCTCACTGCGACAGAGCACCTCAAGTGCCAAGAGGAATGCACGCTTGCGTGCGGCCTCATGATCCTCCGGGTACATTTCGTCGTGCGGCGTGCCGGGCAACAGCAGCGGCTCTCCGGCATACAAAATGGCACCGTAGCCCTTTTGTCTGCATTGCGCAACAGCAGCCACAGCAGCGCACTGCATCTCGATAATGCGACAGCCCTCGCTCTTGCGGTACTCGACCATCTCATAAGACGCGCGGTAGGGCGCATCGGTCGTCCAGGTAATGCACTTGGCGTACGGAATGGAGCGCTGCATCATAATGCTGCGCGCCTTGCTCACGTACTTATCCTGCATATCAATGTAACGGGAGGCGGGAACGTAATGGTACGACGCGCCCTCGGCACGCAGCGCGCGTACGGGAATAACCATGGTGCCGCCCTCAAGCTCCGGGTCAAGCACGTCACACGTGCCGCAGGACATGATGGTCTGCGCACCGTGACCGTACAGGAAATCCGCCTGTCTTGCGGCAGCGGAGGCACCGTGGCAGCCCAGCGTTGCACATACCTCGAAGCCCTCCACCTGTGCCAGATAGATGGGATAATCCTCAGACTCCGTGCTGTAAAGCTCGACCTGCTCACCGTCGTAGCGCTCGACAAACGCCTCCAAAAGGTCCTCAAAATACGTGACAAGGCACAAGCGCGGCAGCGTTTTTTCCGCCGTTTCGGGATTTTGATACAGTCGTCCGTCGGTGCAGAACTCCAGAAGCGGACAGTCGTTGCGTGAGATTGCCATAATGTTTTCTCCTTTATTTTTGGTCGTTAATCCTCATGAAAATACTGATAAATAGCCTGCGCATCCTTGGGAGAAATGCCGCTCGCCGTGGCCAGCATACCGACCTCTGCCTCGCGGATGGCGCGCAGCGTGCCGAAATGCTTGAGCAGCGCCTTGGCTTTGACCGGACCGATGCCGGGAATTTTCTCCAGGGACGAGGTCTTGAGCGTTTTTCGCTTGGCACCCTCCATACGGGAAACGGTAAAGCGGTGAACCTCCTCCTGGATGCGGTAGAGCAGCATAAACACCGCCTGCTCGCGGGAGATATTGATCTCCTCGGTCTCGGTGCACAGCGCACGCGTTTTATGATAGTCGTCCTTGACCATGCCAAAAACGGGAATATCCAGATTCATCTCGCGCAGCAGCTCGCTCACCACGCCAACGTGGCCGCGACCGCCGTCCAGCAAAATGAGGTCAGGCCGCTCGGCGAAGCCACCGTCCTCATCGCTCAGATGCGACAGTCGCCGCGAGAGTGCCTCGCGCATGCTGGCATAGTCGTCGGTCGTTCCCTGCACGGTGCGGATGTGGAAGGTGCGATAATCCGAACGGTAGAATTTGCCGTCATGCAAAACGATCATACCCGCCGTCAGATGCTCACTGCCAAGGTTGGAGATATCATAAGCCTCTATGCGTGCAGGCGCGGCATCCAGGCCGCAAAGCTGTGCCAGTCGCTGCAGCACGCCGTCGTCACGCTTCAGGCTTTCGGCATAACGGACGGCACTTTGCTTGGCATTTTTCGCTACCGTGTCGCACAGCGTGCGCAGATCTCCGCGCACGGGCACGTGCACCTTGACCTTGCGCCCGGCCAGCGTGGACAGGTATTCGGCCAGCAGCGCCTGATCCTCCTCTTCCGGTGCAAAGGACAAGAGAACCGTCGGCGGCAAATGCGTGCGCAGGCGATAATGCTCGCACAGGAAGGAAACAACGTCGCTCTCATCGGCGATCTGCTCTCTGCCGAAGTGGAAATCGGTTTTATCGGTCAGGACGCCGCCGCGGATATAAAACACCGAAATGCAGCTGCCCAGATCGTCGCTGTAGAGACCGACAACGTCCTGCTCGGTATCGGGCGATGCCACCACCGTTTGCTTTTGCCGCAATGCGTCAAGCGCGCGCATGGTATCACGGCAACGTGCCGCGGCCTCATAGCGCTCCTCCTCAGCATAGGCGAGCATCTGCTCCTCGACCTGCTTGCGCACCGCCGCGACGTTGCCCTGCAGAATGTGTGCCGCCGCATCGATCAGCTCGGCGTATTCCTCCGGCGTGACACCGCCGGTACAAACGCCGCAGCAGCGTCCCATCTGGGCGTACAGGCAAGGGCGCTCCTTGCCGATATCGCGCGGAAATTTGCGATGGCAAGAGGGCAGGCGCAGCGTTTTTTGCAGCATATCCAGCACGGAATAGACCGTAGAGGTTCCGGAATAGGGGCCAAAGTAGCGACCCTTATCGGCGCTGCGCTTACGGGTCATGATCAAAGAAGGGTACTCCCCCTCGGTGATCTTGATATAGGGATAGGACTTGGCGTCCTTCAATTTGATATTATAGCGTGGCGTGTACTGTTTGATCAGCGTATTTTCCAGCGTCAGCGCCTCGATCTCGGTTTTGCACACGAAGTAATCGAAATTGGCGACCGCACGCACCATGCGCTCGGTCTTGATGCTCTTTTCGCTATTCTGAAAATATTGCGAAACGCGGTTTTTCAGTTTACGGGACTTGCCGACGTAAATGACCTGTCCCGTGCGATCACGCATCAGATAAACGCCCGGGCAAAGCGGTAGCGCGTTGGCTTGCTCCAGAAGCTGCGCACGGCTCAGCGCGGCGCTCTCGCTTGGTGTATCCGTCATGGCTGTCCCTCCTTTCGTGTGGGTGTGGGGGGGTTAGATGGTGCGAACATAGCGTTCTAACTGTAATTGGTTTATTGTTCATTTTTTGGCACGCGCCAAAAAAAA
>JAFTSR010000193.1 GCA_017467225.1 Clostridia bacterium
ACTGGTTCACCGTCGCTCACCACGCCAACGGACTACACCCCGCCTTTGAAGCCAAGGAGCTGGAGATCCTGCCCGACGGCAGCCGCCGCGTGCTGACTCCCATGGGCGTCATTGAGCGCATCAAGCCCGGCATTGCGTCCATTCCCTCGGAGGACGATTACCTGCTCAAGGACAGAAAGGCTTTTGAGACGCTGTTCAAGCCTCGCATGGCGTTTTTCCCGGAGCGCGTCAATTTGGACCATTTCCGCCAATTCAACGACAGCCGTCCCACCGACCGTCCCGTCGGTCTGATGCTGGGCAGCATTCTCGGACAGATCCGCGATATGGCCACGGTGCGTGGACTTTCTTTCCTGGCCTATGACGAGGACGAGGAGCTGCTGGCCGACATCATCGACACCTACGCCGATATGCAATACCGCTGCGTCGAGGCGATTCTTGCCACCGGTGCGCACTTCGATTTCGCGCACTACTGGGAGGACATCTGCTTCAAAAATGGCCCGCTGATTTCTCCCGCCATGTTCGAGCGGCTGTGCGCCAAGCACTACGAGAAGAGAAATGCGCTTTGCCACCGTTACGGCATCGATATTATTTCTTTGGACTGCGACGGCGTGACCGAGCGTCTTTTGCCGACTTGGGTGCGCACCGGCGTCAACACCATGTTTCCCATTGAGGTGGGCGTATGGGGTGATCAGTTCGAGCCTGCCAGAGAAAAGTACGGCCGTGAGCTGCGCGGTGTCGGCGGCATGAATAAGCTGGTGCTGCGCCAGGATCGTGCAGCCGTGGATGCGGAAATTGCACGGATGGAGAGGCTGGCATCCATGGGCGGTTTTATTCCCTGCCCGGATCACAGACTGATGCCCGGTACCAAGTTCGAGCTTGTGCAATACTACGCAGAAAAGATCAAAAAAATCCGGATATAATCATCCTACACCTTTTCAAGTTTTTTGAAGAGGGAGCGCGAGGGGGAAACTTTTTTACAAAAAAGTTTCCCCCTCGCATCTTTTATTCTTTTCAATACCCAATCGCCACGCCGAAGAACAAAACGGCGATGGTCAGGGCAAAGACGAAGGCTTGCAGCTTCCACGTCCACTTGACCCATTTACCGTACGGCACGTTGGCCATCGAAAGACCGACCAGCAGCACGGGGTTGGTCGGCAGGATGACGTCGGTAAAACCGTCCGCCATGCAGTACGCCAGAATAACCAGCGACGGCGACAGACCGATCGCCGTGGCCACCGGCATCACGATAGGCATGACCAGCATGATCTTGGCCGATGCCGAGCCAATAAACACCTGCAAAAACAAAATCAGGAAGTAGATCAGAACGATGGCAAAGAACGGATTTTTACCGTCCAAGAGCCCGATAACGCGATGCATAACCGTGTCCATAATACCGCTCTCCATCATGACCAGCTTGGCAGACGAGGCTACAGCGATAATAACCACCGCAGGCAGCATGGAAGCCGCACCGCGCAGCATATGTAGTGCTACATCCCGTCGGCGCTCACAGACCAAAAAACCGGCAATCACGCCACCGATCAAAAAGCTGCAGGACAGAATCGGAATGGCCAATCCGGAGATGGCACGCACCGAGGCGATCAGCACCAGCAGCAGCGCCTGCACGCCGAAAAATACGCCGTACACACGGAACACACGCGCCTCCTGCGCGCTGTCCATCTGCACCGGAGATTGCATGGCACGCTTGCGCTCCAGATCACTTTGGTAGGTCGGCGAGCGCGTCGGATCCTTTGTGATCCTGCGCAAGTGCAGCATCAGAAACGCGCACAAAACGCCGTACGTCAGAACGAAGAAAACAATGCGCAGCCACACGCCGCCGGAGATCGGATGACCTGCGATTTGCGAGGCCAGACCCACCGAAAACGGATTGGTAATAGCCGCCGAAAAGCCAAAGCAGGCTGCCAGAAGGCAGGCGCCCAGGCCCATCATGGTGTCCATACCGATGGAAATCATCATAACGATCACGATGGGAAGCAGCGTGACCAGCTCCTCAAACATACCGAAGAAGCTGCCAAACAGCATGAACAGCAGCACCGTGCAGCAAATGACCGGACCGCCGCGCTCCCGTAAGCGGAGAATGATGCGACCGATGAAAATCCGGATGCCGCCCGTCTGCTCCAGCAAATTGAACACGCCACTCATAATCAGCAAAAATACGCTGATCATGATAATTGTTACGGCATCCTCCGACGCAAACACACGCACAGGAGCCGTCAGAACGCGCCACGGTGCGATGCCCTGCACCTCACCCTCAACATACGTTCCCGGCAGAATAACCCCCGTTTCATCCCGTAAAAATTCGCCCTGCGGAATGCAGTAAGAAAGTCCTCCGCAAACGACCAGCACCGCGATCAGCACCAGCATGACCGTAACAAATACGCGCACGCTGATATTGGCAAAGGAAGTGTTCTTTTCTGCCTTTGGATTCGCACTCATGATTTAACTGCCTCCTTCTCTTGGCGATTGCCGTCGGCCATCGCCTTCGCCTGATCGGACAAAAGCTTTGATGCCATATACCACTCCACGGCACTTCTCCGCTCGTCAGGCACGAAATAGTAAATCTCTCGACCAACGTAAAGCTCAAAATCCTCGCCTGCGCCGAACAGCAGCCGATAAATCTGCGATATGGGGAAGAATTGATCAATCTCCTGCCCGTTTTGCGTACCGCAATAGCGCAAGCCCTCGCGGCTCAGCGTGCAGACACCGCGCCCGGCATCGTACAGCATGTGCTTGCCTGTCGGGTCAGGATGGCGCAGCGTAACCGTCGCCGTCAAGGCGTAGTCCTCGCTCTTCATACGCTCCTTCAGGCGCTCGGTCTGCCAGTCGTACCAATCGACAAAATTGGCAAACGGCGCATTCTCATCAAAGCCGTAGCGATCGTTTATGGTGGCAAGCTCACCGCAGCACTCGCAGCTGATGCGCCGTCCACGCGTGGTCAGGGTGTATTTTCCACCACAGCGCGGACATTCGATCAAAATATTCTCAAGGCCCTTGGCCAGCGTCTTGCTGCGGTAGCGCAGCTCGGGATGCTCGCCAAGCCATGCCATTTCATCATAATACAAGCGTTCTTCGATCCCCTGTCCCAGCTGCTCAGCTGAAAGCGCGTGCACCTCGTCGGCGGTGTACAAAAGCTCCAGCGTGGCCTCCACGTAGGCGCCGCGGCGAATGCCGTCACCCCACTTGGGATCGGCCAAATAGTCACCGCGCACGGTAATGGTGTAGATAGATACACCCATCTTTTTGAAAAATTCGTAGCTGCCGGGCTGAATATCCTCAAAGCGACCGACGGTCGAAAGTCGCGCCTCCGGCATCATGGCCAGCATACCGCCGTTGTTCAACACGCGAAAGCTGTTCTTCATACTTTCAAAATCCAGCGCGAACATGCTCTTGGGGAAGCAACCGATGGTGCGCAGCAGCTCACCCAGTGCCTTTTTATAAAAATACAGACGCGCCACGATAAAATTCGGCGCATAGTGTCGCAGCATAGCGCCGGCGTGCACAAAATCAATAAAGGATCCGTGATTGCACAGCACAACGCACGGCTTCTGCATCGCATCTCCGACGTGATCCACGTAGCGGATCTTCAGTCCGCGCGCACGGATGATCAGCTGCGATATGGCATACGGCAAAAGCAGACGGCCGACGGGAACCAAGCGCACGTTGTTTTTGTTCTTGCCCGTGTGGTTGTCAATATACGCATTGATCCGGGCAAACAGCCGTTCACGGTTGAGCATCAGCACAACCAACAGCATCAGTAGCACGGCAAAAATACTGAGGGACACCACCCAACCGGAAACGATGGTCATATGTCCCAGACCAACGCCGATACAAATGGAGGGCAAGCTGCCAAGGAAGGTCACCACTGCATAGCGCGGATATTTCATGCCGGCACTGGCGGCGAAAAAGCAGATCATGCCGTACGGAATCGCCGGCAAGAAGTACAAAATAAAAATGATGACAGTCAGCACGTCCGAGACCGCCGCCTTTTCAAAATCAAGGTGCAGATTTTTGAAAAAGTAGTCCCGCATTTTTTCGCCGTACACGCGATATGCCACAAAAATAATCAAATTTCCAAGGAAAACGCCGGCCGCGCAGCAGAGCAAGCCCTGCCAGAAGCCAAACGACAGCCCGGCAATCAGCTGCACCGGCTCTGCCGGCAAAAAGGCAACCACCACCTGCAGCATGGAAAGAATGGCCACCGTAATATAACCGCGCCAGCCCAGCTCCTGCAGATTGTCCTGCAGCACCTCACCGCGATAGCCCTCAAGGAAAATGTGGCGCAAGAGCGTCAGATTGTCCCCCGACAGCAAAAACCAAGCCAAAAGCGCCGCGACCGCAAGCAGCCCCATGGCGGTCAACATTTTTATCTTAAAACTGAGTTTTTTCTCAGGCATGATAGCTCCTCATAATCGCAAAGCGATGTCATTGGCACTATTATACCACATTTTCCCCGATTACGCAAGACCTTTTGAAAAAGTTGAGCGTACAACAAAAAATCCGAACCGCTCGTCCAAAGACGACAGCTCGGATGTTCGGAAGTCACCAATACGAAGGTGTCTGCTCGTTTTCCTGATACCGATATATTTTCGCACTGTAAAGCAAGACGATCTTCTGCGGTGCGTCTTGATACACCACCAAGAAAAACACGTCGCCGGTCATGGAAAAATCGGCTACCGTTTCCAGGCGCGTGCCGCGGTATGCAGCTGCGTTCGCAACAAAGCGGCGACCGCTTTCAAAGTAGAAAATATGCTCGTAGCAATCTTGACTATAGACTCTGCCGGACAACAGCCGATTCCATATACTATAATCACCGGAGAAAAAGGCTCTCCGCCTATTCAGCTGATCCGCTTGAACGTCGAGCAAAACATCCTCCTCGACCATAAATTCCCCTCGACGAATCATACCAAGCCGCAAAAGCGAACGCACCAAAGAAAAAATAAAGCCGATCAGGAACGGCACGACCGCCAGCCACGCAAGTGCCC
>JAFTSR010000194.1 GCA_017467225.1 Clostridia bacterium
CACATGCTTTTGCGCGATGTGACCATCCGAAATCACCGTTCGTGGGGCTTCCTTGCCTGCAATTTTAAGCACGTCACCATCGAGGGCTGCTGGTTCGATCTGCCCGAAAAGCTGTTCGCGCAGAACCAGGACGGCTACCATTTCTGGGGTCCCGGTCAGTTCTTGACCATTCGCGACGTTGGCGGCTGCGTGGGCGATGATTTTATGAACCTTGGCCCGGATGAGCACGACTGCAAGTCGGACATTACCGACGTTCTGATTGACGGTGTCACGCTGGACGAGGCAGATCAGGCCATCCGTATGCTGACGCGCGGCACAGGCAAGCTGGATCGCGTGACCATCCGCAATTTTACCGGTACCTACCATGGCATCGGATTTTATATCAACAACTGGTTCCCACCCGAGTTCAACTATAAGGGTGGGGAACTGCCTCCGCCTTCTTACGGCAACTTCGGCAATATTTTCATGGAGAATATCGACCTGCGTCCCAAAAAGCCGACGTATAACCCCGATACGCCCTTCCTGTTCCAAATCGGCGGTAATATCGAGTCGCTGACGGTCAAAAATATCCGCCATCACCTGCCCGAGTATCGCTACAATTTGCTCCGCGTAGGCTATCCCTTCTATGACATGGCGTATGAGTGGGACGAGCATCATAAGCCTCGCATCGGCACGCTGATGATCGACGGAATGCAGGTGGAGGAGTACGACGACGCCACGGCCGAGAACGATTTTATCCTGGTCAAGCAGCCGGTGGAAAATTTGATCATCCGCGACGTGGATATCATCCGCGGCGGCGATGTGCAACCGCGCGGCAGACTTTTGCGCACACTGCCGCAGGGCGAGATCGGTACGCTGGTCATCGACCGCGTGCTGGCCAAGCGATTGTCCGAGCTGGTTCGCGTGGACGATGGCAAGATCGATCTGTACAGCGCGCGTAACATCATGCTCTTGCAATGCCAGGGTGGTCAGCTTGTGGATGAGGGAAGCCGCGTGATAGAGATCGTGGAGTAAAGCTTTTCCGAGAAGTATATGAGCCTAAAAAATACGGAGGTCTCAACCATGAAAAGAATGATAACTTTGCTTGTTGTCGCTTGTATGCTGCTTGCTTGCGCGTGCGCCCCTGCGCAGGATCCCTCAAGTGACCCTGCGGTAACGCCCGACGACACGAAAAACGATGCAACAAACGACACGACAAACGATACGGCGCAAACGCCTCAAAACGACGTAACAAAGGAGGAGCAAACCCCCGTGGAGCTTACCAAAAAGCAACAGATCGCTAAAGACATGGCCTCTGTCATGAGCATCACCCCCGAGCTGTACGAAATGCCCGATTTCGACGCCACCGGCAGCTTTGCAGGCATCAAGGCGTATTGGTTTGAGGGCATGGAAATGGACGGCCGGATGACCAAGGTGTTTGCTTACGTCGGCTTCCCCAAGGAGGCGAGTGAAGATAATAAGGTTCCTGCCATTGTGCTGCTTCACGGCGGCGGCGGTCACGCTTTTTTGCAATGGGTGAAGATGTGGAACGATCGCGGTTACGCCGCCATCGCCATCGATAACACCGGCTACTTTCCTACCCAGGTCAATGCAGGCTCGTCCGAGGTCTGCCAGAACTGGGCATACGGCCTGCCTGACGATCTTGTCGAAAAGGGCTACACCGCCGCGCCCAATAACGACGGCATGGCCTCTTCTGGGGGCGAGGTGCAAAACATGTGGATGTATCACGCCGTCGGTCAGTCTATCCTTGCAGGAAATATCCTGCGCGCAGATAGCTGCGTAGATGCGGATAAGGTCGGTATCACCGGTATCTCCTGGGGCGGTGTGATCACCAGTATCACCATTGGCTACGACGACCGTTTTGCCTTTGCCATCCCGATCTACGGCTCGGGTTATCTTGACGAAGGACTCTCCTGGATGAAGGATAATTTCGGCGGCACCGCGACTAAAGAGCTGTGGCTGGCGCAGGACAACTTTGCTCAGGTCACGACTCCCGTTCTGTGGCTGTGCTGGAACGACGATAACTGCTTCTCGGTCAACAGTCAATCCAAGAGCTATCTTGATACCGTCCAAAACAACGCCGATACCCGCTTGAGTATGATCAATAAAATGATGCACTCCCACTCGTGCGGCTGGACGCCGGGGGAGAGTATGGCCTTTGCCGATTCCATCGTGAAGGACGGTGGCAAGCTGACCGGCTTTGTCACTCAGCCCGCAGGCAAGAGCATCAACGTGACGCTCGACGTAGATGCGGCGGCTACCGCCGTGTCCGCGACTCTGTACTACATCACCGAAGAAATGACCTACTCCACGCAGGATAAGTTCAAGCTCGGCACGCCCAGCA
>JAFTSR010000195.1 GCA_017467225.1 Clostridia bacterium
CCCCAAATGATAGGTGCAGAAGTAACTTTTCGCTGTCAGAGTGGGCAGGGCCCCACGGAGATGATCGCTGCATTATAAATCAGCACGCGAAGCAAAAAAATCTATAGATCCCTTTTTCAAAAGCTTTTTTGAAGGAGAGCGCGAGAGGGAACTTTTTTCTCGAAAAAAGTTCCCTCTCGCCTTCTTATTATTTTCATTTCTCCGTCTTCTCAAACCAATCCGCGAACAGGTAATCCTGCAGCTTTCCAAACGTTGCCGCATCTTTGCCGCCTACGGGCAGGCCGTCCAGCTCGGTCACCGCCGAGCAGAGAATGCCGGCGCTGGAGACGATGATCTCATCCGCATCGCGCAGCTCATCCATGGTAAAGGGGCGTTCCTCGCAGGGAATGCCCAGCGTGCGGCAGGCAGAGAGCAGATGCGCGCGTCCCACACCGGGAAGGATATAGCAGTCCGCCGGCGGCGTGATAAATACGCCACCCTTGAGCATGGATACGTTGGAGTGTGAGCATTCGGTCACGCGTCCGTCGCGGTGCATGACGCATTCGTCCACGCCTGCCTCCTTGGCCTTTTGCGCAGATAGAACGCTGGGCAAAAGACTCAGCGTCTTGATGTCACAATAGAGATAGCGCATATCCGGTGCGCTGACCAGCTTCATCGGCGCATCCTTGTCGCGGATCTTGACCGGGCGCAGCATGACCATCAGATTGGCGCGGCCCTGCCCATCCTCGGGGAAGGTGTGTACGCGCAGCGCGCTGCCGCGCGTTGCCTGCCAGTATACAAACTGCTCGCCGTCGTCCACGCGACGCACCAGATCGCAAAGAAGCTCGCGCAGTTGCTGCGGCGTCATGTCCAGATTGAGACGCAGGCGCGCAAGGTTTTTGTAAAAGCGAGCAATGTGCTCATCCAGCGCGTAGATGACGTGATTGCGGGAATATGAGGCGTCGTAAATGCCGTCGCCGAAATACAGACCGCGGTCGGTCATGGGAACCTTCATTTCCTCAATCAGGCCGATTTCTCCGTTATAGTAACCAAGATTTTTCATGCGGTGTCCTTTCTTGCATGATGTATGTACAACACGCCGTATCGGCGCTCATGATTATTATAGCATCCAAGTATCAAAGTGTCAACATATTTTTGTGAATTTTATTCGACAGAAATTTCCAAGAGCGCCAGCGGAAGCGTGTCCACCTGCTTGTTGTCCTCGCCTGCACGAACGCTCAAAAGATAGGTAATGGTATCGCCGGATTGACAGGTATCGTCCGGCGTGAAGCGGCAATCCATGTGCAGCGTGTCGCAGCCTCGTGCCTTGTCGTAAACGGTAATGGAGCGACCGGCATCATACGCCTGCCCGTTTTTGGCTATTGGTGTCAGCGTCAGCTGCGTCAGTCGCCCGTCCAGGTGCAGCGTGCCGCGAATGGACAACCCTTGTGAGGGTGTCATTGTGGCGGAAAGCGTGATGATCTCGCCTGCAGCCAGCTGTGCCGGGTAATTTTCGGGCAGCGTCAGCGCCTGTCCGCAAATTTTCAAATTGGCAGTGATGCTGTATTTTTGCGTGGAAACGGCGGTGTAATCGACCTTGCCCCCGGCAGGATCGGGACAGCTTTCGGGGACCTCGCGATACACCGGAATGCGGAAGGTGGCCGCCTGATCCAGCGCACCGGCTGCTGCGTAGGCTTGGTAGAGCGAGCGCCCTTCACCCAAAGCCGCCACAATATTCTGCATATATTGTCCCCAGAAACGACGGGTGGATACCGGGTCTACGTTGTATTTCTGCCGATAAGCGCTGGTTTGTCCGTTGGCAAAATAGCCGCTGCGGATAAAATGATTCGTTTC
>JAFTSR010000196.1 GCA_017467225.1 Clostridia bacterium
GTGCGCAAAGCGGCTTGCGTACCGGTCGTGAGCGCCTGGAGCGCTTGACCTCACACCGTCTTTTGCGAACGCCGCAAGCGCTGTTCGATCTGCGCACGTTGCATTTGTGCCACCGCGAGGAGCGGCTGCATACACTGCTGCAAGCGGCGCTGGAGGCCAAGACGGCCAAGCTGGCGCAATCTGCGGCAGCGATTGAGGGACGCAATCCCTTGTCCATTCTCTCGCGCGGCTACGCCTGGGTGACCGACGAGCAGGGAGCGACCAAAACCGCCGCGGCGGATTTCAAGCCCGGTGAGACGGCAACACTGCACTTTGGCGACGGACGTGTGCACGCCGTAGTCGAGCGTGTGGAGCCCAAATAAAAAACTTCGGAAGGATTTGATATAAATCATGGCAGAGAACAAAAAAGAGACCGGCTTTGAGCAAAATCTCAAGCGCCTGGACGAGATCGTTGCCCTGTTGGAAAAGGACAGCGTACCCTTGGATGAGCTTTTGCGTCTGTATGAGGAGGGCGTGGGGCTGATCCGCCTTTGCAACACACAGCTGGACAGCGCACAACAGAAGGTAAAACTGCTGCAGATATCTCCTGATGGCACCAAAGCACACTTGGTCGATTTCTCGGAGGAAAGCGAGGATCGGCCGTGATGGAGCGCACCGCATTGTCCTTGGACGAAAAAACGCAGGTTGAGAGAATGCTCGGTGAATACGCTGCCACGGTCAATGCCGCCATCCCGCTGCTGGCTGAGACAACGCCGGCGCTGCGCGCGCTTGGCGAGGATGCCACGCTTAAAACGCTGTGGGAGTCTGAGCAGTACAGCCTGATGGCAGGAGGTAAGCGCATCCGCGCGGCGCTGGTACTGGAAAGCTGTCGGGTGCTTGGCGGTGACGTCAAGAGCGCCCTGCCGCTGGCATGCGCTATGGAGATGGTGCATGCGTCCTCGCTGATCCACGACGATTTGCCCTGTATGGACAATGACGATCTGCGGCGCGGCAAGCCGACCAACCATAAAGTGTACGGTGAGGCGATTGCGCTATTGGCAGGCGACGGACTTTGGTTTGACGCCGTGACCGTCATTGCACAGAACGAGGCGCTGACGGCAGAGCAGAGATTGGCGGCTATCACGGTACTGACAAGCGCAGCCGGCAGCGTTGGCATGGTCGGTGGACAGCTGATGGATTTGGAGAGTGAAGGTGTCAGCCTTCCGCAGGAGCAGCTGCGACTGCTGCATGCCAGAAAAACGGGCGCGCTGTTTTGTGCGTCGCTGTTCTTGGGCGCCATCGCGGCCGGCAAGGAGCAGACGCGTGATGCGGCACTGTTTGCCTCGTTGCGCGCTTATGCCCACGGCGTAGGACTTGCCTTCCAGGTTCTTGACGATATTCTGGACGTAACGGCTGACCCTGCGCTTTTGGGCAAAACCAAGGGCAAGGACGAGGCTGAGGAGAAAAACAGCTTTTTGAAATATTACACGCTAAAGGAGGCACAGGCCTTGGCGGCGGCGCTGACGGACGATGCCATCACGGCTATCGCAGCCATCCCCGGCAGTGAGCGCCTTTGTGTGCTGGCGAAGTATCTGCAAACCAGAGCATACTGACGCGCAGATGGAAAGGGAAGGGTAAACGATTGTCTGTCGTATTGGATATTTTAGATAATTTTTGGCTGATCAGCGCGGTCAGCGCTTGGTTTATCGCGCAGTTTCTGAAGGTGCTGACGGGAATGTTCCGCGATCGCAGCTTCAGCTTGCTGACGCTGATGTTTTCGACGGGCGGCATGCCCAGCTCGCACACGGCAAGCGTCGTCGCACTGACGACAGCGGCAGGACTGACCTTTGGCTTGTCCTCGTTCTCCTTTGCCGCGACGTTTATGTTTTCTATGGTGGTGATGATCGATGCCATGGGTGTGCGCCGTGAGACGGGCGAGCAGGCTAAGATCATCAATCGGATGATGAAGGAGTTTTTGATTTCCAAGGACCCTGAGTTGTGGAATCGTACGCTCAAGGAGCTGATCGGTCACACGCCGCTGCAGGTGGCCGCAGGCGCTGCTGTGGGTGTGATCGTGCCGGTGGTGTATTGGTTGACACCGTGGTTTTAATTTAAGCGTGGGAGACACTTCAATCGGGCGAATATAACGTTCCGA
>JAFTSR010000197.1 GCA_017467225.1 Clostridia bacterium
TAACCTTTCCTCCAGACGATACAACAACCAGTCTAACAGAAGATACCATAAACTCTCTGAAAAGCACAATAAAGGTGATAATAGTTATCTGCCAGCAAAAAGCATATTTATCTGTACGGCACCGGCAACGGCGCGGACAAGATCGTCGCCGTTTGCGAACGCTACGGCATCCCCGTCGATGGCTTTTTCGCCAGTGATGATTTTGTGCGCGGACAAAGCTTTCACGGACAAAGGGTGCTGCGCTTTTCCGAGGTCACCGCGCTGCACGGTGCGGACAACGTCGCTGTGCTTGTCTCGTTTGCCTCGGCGCTGCCCGAGGTCATGGCCAACGTACACGCCGTAGCGGCTGTGTGCGAGACGTATATCCCTGAGGTTCCCGTGCGCGGCGAGACGCTGTTCACGCTGGACTACGCGCGCGAGCATGCCGGGGAGCTGCAGGCGGTCTACGACCTTTTGGCGGATGAGCGCTCGCGGCAGGTCTATCTGGATGTCATTCGCTTCCGTCTGACGGGCGAGCTTTCCCTGCTCCGCTCGACCGAGGACGACAAGGAGGCGGTCATGCATGCGCTTTTGCACCCGCAAAGCTACACCTCCTACTGCGATGTGGGTGCCTACGACGGCGACACCATCCGTGAGCTGCTTGCCATCGCACCGCAGCTGTGCCGCATTCACGCCGTGGAGCCCGACCGCCGCAACTTCCGCAAGCTGAGCGATTTTGCTGCCGACCTCCCCGACACGCTGCGCCTTTCCCTGCACCACTGCGCCGCCTGGGACAAGGAGGAGCAGCTGCTGTTTGATGACAGCGGCAATCGCAATGCAGGCTACGATCCGTCAGCCAAAAAGACGGCCGACGTTTTGGGTCTGCCGATCGACGCCATTCTCGGCGGTGAGGCGGTGGATTATATCAAATACGACGTTGAGGGCAGCGACGCGCAGGCACTGGACGGATCGGCGGCGACCATCCGCGCGTACAAGCCCGACCTTCTGCTCTCGCTTTACCACCGTACCGAGGACATTTTCGCGCTGCCGCTGCAGCTGCACGCGCTGTGCCCCGAATACCGCCTGTACATCCGCCGCTACCCCTACATCCCCGCTTGGGATCTGAATTTGTATGCGAGTGTGGCTGACTAAAATCTTCCCACCGGAGAAGGCTTACTAAATTTGCTGCTACCGCGGTGAAAACCAAAATTCCCACAAACCGTTTGATTGGTCTGTGGGAATTTTTATTGGTCTCTGTTTGCTTGCTTATTCCTGCTGATTGGCGATAAAGGTCTCCAGATTGATGTCGTGATGATATTTAGCGGAGGCCTTCTTGTCCTTTTCCAGCATGATGGCATTCAGATCGATATTGTTGATCGCGGCGATGGCAACGATGTAGTGGATCATATCCGCAAGCTCCGTGCCAAGCTCGCGGTCAAGGTCAACCTCCTTGGCACGCTTGGCGCCGGAGCGCATATTGATGACCTCTGCCACCTCGCCCATCTCCTCAACCAGCTTCAGAAAGAGCCCTTGCTCCTGTGCCCAGCCGCCGTAGCGGTCAAGCAGATATTTTTCCAAAATGTCAACGGTGATTTTCATTTTTCACCTCATCACTTCAGCTGCAGAACTCTCACCAAATGAAGCGCTGCATCCTCAAGAGCCTCTGCCAGGATCAGCGCACTAACGATCATAGCAGCACCAAGAATGATCGAGGCGATCCAAATCTGATGATTATTTTTCATAAGATCACAGCACCAGCGAGGGAGCGGTGTACACGCGTGCCATCAGCTCCTGGTTGAGCATATACAGGCTCTTGGGATCGCTGCCGAACAGCTCCATTTTGGTGATCAGGTCGTTGGCGTTGGTCTCCTCCTCGCCCTGCTCCTTAACGAACCAGTCAAGGAACTGCATGGTGCGGAAATCTCTGACGTCGTATGCTGCGGCATAGATGTCATTGATCAGCGAGGTCACGTATTCCTCGTGCTCCAGTCCCGCCTTGAGGACGTCCATGTGGCAGGTGAAAGTCTTGTCGGGCTTGTCGATGGCCTCCAGCGTGATCTTCTGGCTCTCGTTTTGCAGATACTTGAAGAACAGCATTGCGTGGTCGCGCTCTTCCTGTGCCTGCACCATATACCAGTTGGCGAAGCCGTCAAGGCCTGCGTCCTCAAAGTAGTTGGAAAATTCAAGGTAGAGATATGCGGAGTAGAATTCCTTGTTGATCTGCGCGTTGAGCAGATCGCGTACCTTTGCGTTCATCATGATTATATTCTCCTTTTCAAAAATAATTTACGGGTTAACGGTCACAAAGCAAGCCTTCTCGATGACCACGTCGGTGATCGGCTTGTCACCCTCGCCGGTACGGACCTTGGCTATGCTCTGCACGACCTCGATACCACTGACCACGTAGCCAAAGCCGGCGTAGCCACCGTTGAGCGAGGCAGACTTCTGATTGGACTCGGTGCAAATAAAGATTTGCGAGGAGGCGGAGTTCATATCGTTGCCCAGGCGCGCCATGGAAACGACACCCTTGATATGCTTGAGATTATTCTCAAAGCCATTGAGGCGGAACTCGCCCTTGATGGTCTTATCCGAGCCACCCGTGCCGTCACCGTCGGGGTCACCGGTCTGAATAACAAAATCGGAGATAACGCGGTGGAAGGTCAGGCCGTCGTAGAAGCCCTCGGCGACCAGGTTTTGGAAGTTCTCAACCGTCTTGGGTGCGACCTCGGGGTACAGGCGGATGATCATATCACCGTACTCGGCGACGGAAATCTTGACGTACTCGGTCACAGAACTTGTTTCGGTGGCCTTGGCAGGATCGACCGCGGTAAAATCCAGGTCAGCGTGCAGCGGTGCGGAGGTGCTGCAGGAGAGCATGCTCAGCGTCAGCATAGCCAGCGCGAGAAGCAATGCCGCGCGGCGGAAAAAGGTTTTGGAGTTCATAAGTGTGATCCTTTCTTACGCTCACATCCCGTGTGAGCCTTATTTATTCTTACCCATATATTTTAGCAGATAAACGCAGTTGTGTCAAGTCCTCTTGTAACAAACTGCGACGCGCGGCAGGGATTTTTTTTGCAAAAGCGGTGCACGGACAAATATTTTCCGTCGCGCGTGCACATAATAGAGCAGTAAGATAAGCGAGGTGCACCGTATGCCGTTTCAAACACATCCAAGCCAAGTGCCCGTATCGTCGCCGGACGAGCTGACGCATCTGCAAAAGGACATGCGCTGGCAAGGTAGGGCGGCGCGGCTGATCTGCCTTCTGATCGGACTATTTTTGGTTGCGCTAATCTTCCGATATCTGCTTCCCTGCCTGCTTCCCTTTCTGCTTGCCTGGCTGCTGTCCTTCCCCGTGCGGCGCGGCGCGGCATTTTTGGAGAAAAAGCTGCAGCTCTCCCGTCGGGTGTGTGCCTGCCTTCTGCTGCTTCTGTTGTTTTTGCCGCTGACTGCACTGTGTGTCATGCTGGTCGAGCGACTGCTTTTGGAGGCGCAGGAGATTTTGGTATCTCTTGGCAGCGGTCAGCGCATTCTGGACGCTATGCGGCAGGCGGTGGATTTTTTCAGTCGCATCACCTCGCACATTCCCGCGCTGCACCGCTGGCTTGCATCGGGCGAGAGCGAAAGCATCCGGCAGCAGATCGACGCGACGGTCGCCAACATGCTCTCCGAGGCGATCACACGCTACAGCGCAAAAATCCCCGAAATTCTCGGCGGATGGCTGCGCGCCTTTCCCTCGACGCTGATCTTTCTGATCACCTTTTTGATCCCGCTGTTCTACTGCTGCACTGACGACGGGCGCATTTCCACATTTCTGCAGGACGTCGTTCCCTCCGTCTGGCGACCGCATCAGCAGCGGCTGACGCAGCAGCTGAGCCGGGTCGGCGCACGCTGGCTACGAGCGTATTTTCTTTTGTTTTTACTGACGTTTCTGCAGCTTTTCGTCGGCTTTTCCGTGCTGCGGCTGCCTTACGTTTTTCTGCCGGCGCTTTTGATTTCGCTGTTTGATCTTTTGCCGCTTTTGGGTGTGGGAACGGTGCTCATTCCCTGGGGACTTTTGTCGCTTTTCAGCGGTAACACGGCACTTGGCAGCGGACTTTTGGTGCTTTGCGGCATTGTTTTGCTGGTGCGGCAGCTGCTGGAGCCCAAGATACTGGGAGAGAGTCTTGGACTGCATCCGCTTCTGACGCTGCTGTCGGTATATGCCGGGCTGCGGCTGGGCGGCGTGTGGGGGATGATTGCCGCGCCGGCGGTGGCGGTGGTAGTGAGGAGTATGTGGGGGAAGAAGGGGTAGATTGTGCGAACAGAGATTTCTAACTTTAGTATATTTGTTGTTCATTTCTTTGACACACGTCAAAGAAACGAACCAAAGAAAACGTGCGTAAGGGGAGTCCACTCCCCTTACGTATCCCCTGGATTGTGCGCGTTTTGTCCGTGTGGGCCTAAAGTTGTTAGGAAGATTGCTTCGCTGCTATTCTCTTGTTTAGAAAAAATCCTCACCAATACAAATATCAGCCATATTCTTTTCCCAAAGTTTTTTGAGGGGGAGCGCGAGGGGGAAATGAGTTTGACGGTCACGATGCTTTGCTATGCAAAGCGGCATGATGACGGCGTTTAGCCGTCAAGACAAACTCA
>JAFTSR010000198.1 GCA_017467225.1 Clostridia bacterium
CGCGATCGTCGGCTCGGGCCCCTCAGGCTTGACCTGCGCAGGTGATCTTGCCAAGCTGGGATATGAGGTGACCGTCTTTGAGGCGCTTCACACGGCGGGCGGCGTGCTGGTGTACGGCATCCCCGAATTCCGTCTGCCCAAGGCCATCGTGGCACGTGAGGTCGAAACGCTCAAATCTCTTGGCGTGAAGATCGAAACCAACGTCGTCATCGGCAAGACGCTGACCGTCGACGAGCTGTTTGATATGGGCTACGAGGCCGTGTTCATCGGCTCGGGCGCCGGACTTCCCAACTTTATGGGTATTCCCGGCGAGGGCCTGTGTGGCGTTTACTCGGCCAATGAATTTCTGACGCGCAGTAATCTCATGAAGGGCTATCGCACGGATGCGGACACTCCCATGATGAAGGGCGGTCGCGTGGCTGTGGTCGGCGGCGGTAACGTCGCGATGGACGCGGCCAGAACGGCACTTCGTCTGGGCGCTGACAAGGTATCTATCGTTTATCGTCGTTCGATGGAGGAGCTGCCTGCCCGCCGCGAGGAGGTCGAGCACGCCGAGGAGGAGGGCATTGAATTTTGCCTGCTCTGCAACCCAACCGAGATTCTGGGCTACCAAAATCCCGACGATCCCCGCGATCCCAAAAACGGCTTTGTGCGCGGCATGCGCTGCGTGAGAATGGAGCTGGGTGAGCCCGACGCCAGAGGCCGTCGCCGTCCCGTCGAGATTCCGAACAGTGCGTTTGAGATGGAGGTGGACACGGTCATCATGTCCATTGGAACCTCGCCCAATCCGCTGATCAAATCGACCACCCGGGGGCTGGAGGTCAACAGCCGCGGCGGCATTATCGTAAACGAGGACGGTCTGACCTCACGGAACGCTGTGTACGCGGGCGGCGATGCCGTCACGGGCGCGGCCACCGTCATCTCGGCCATGGGCGCGGGCAAGACCGCGGCACGGGCGATCGATGAATATTTGAACCGTTGATGGTCAAAAAAACATAAAAAACAAGGGCGCGCAAAATGTGCGGCAAGCGCATAACAGCCCTGACGGCAAAACACCACGGAAAAATCCGTGGTGTTTTGCTTTGTGCGTCGGTATTTGCTATAAGATTTTCAATCAAGTGTAAGAAAAATTTCTGAAATCACTTGCAAATTGCGCGAAAACGCTATATAATATATAGCGCGATACCGCTATGTAATTTATAGCGCAATTCCGCTATATGTTGGAGGTGATGTTGATGTTGAACAATGAGTATATGACCATAGCCGAAGCGTCGAAGAAGTGGGGCTTGTCGCAGCGCCAGGTACAGCACTTGTGTACGCTTGGCTCTGTTGACGGCGCAGTCAAGTTCGGCCGTGCCTGGATGATCCCAATGAATGCAAAGAAGCCCGTCGACGGCAGAACAAAGCAAGAGAGATCCAAGCATGATGCGAATATGCCGCTTCCTCGTAAAACACCCTTCCTGTATATGACCGATCTCTACCACACCCCAGGGACGGCTGATAAAGTAGGTGAAAGCCTTGCCTACAACCACGAGGCACAGGTTCTCTTTGAAGCAGAGGTCGCCTACTCTCGCGGTGAGATCGACAAGGTTTACGATATTGCAAACTACCTTCTCCATAAGCACTCGGGATTTTATGCCGTTCTTTCCGCGGGAATGCTTCTTGCGATGTGCGCGGTATGGAAGGGGGACATCAATATGTGGCGAAAAGCTAAAGTACATATTGCCGAAGCTCCCGCCAAAAACGAGGACGAACGAGACGTGATGCAGCTGGCAATCAGTGCCGTAGATATTATGGTATATAACGTAGAAAGCTGTCCGGAATGGTTCAAAAAAGGGCGGTTCGAGCCAATCCACAAGGACGCATATCCTGCGGCAAAGGTCTATTACGCCAAATATTTGTACGCGCTTGGTTATGCCGTTGCTATGGGCCTTGTCAAGGTGGATGGAACGCAGGGCCTTTACATTATGTCGGTCATTTCCTTTTCTGTTGAGCCGATGATCTCGTGGGCGAGAGCCAATAATACCATTATGGCAGAGATCTATCTGCGCCTTACCTGCGCCGCGATCTACCACAACTGCGGAAAAGATGAGGATGCGATCTACCATATTGACAAAGCGATAAAGCTGGCGCTCCCCGACAAATTCTACGGCGTCCTTGCCGAATACTGCCGCGCTCTGGATACACTTATGGAGAGGCAGCTGTCCCTTATGGATGAGGATGCCTGGAAGGAAGTCAAGAAGCTCTATAAGATTTATAACGAGGGCTGGTCGAAGCTTTCGGGCGCGGTTCGAGGAAAGAAGATTCTGACCACGCTTTCTGATAAGGAACGCGAGGTCGCCAAGCTTGCCGCCTTTGGCATGGGCAATCAGGAGATTGCGGATCATCTGCATCTGTCACTATCCGTCGTCAAGCAGGCGGTGCGAATCGTATCCGAAAAATCGGGCTTGCCGCGTTCGGAATTTGCCGCGATTTTGTAATTTTATATATCCAAAACACCCCCAAAAAGATATATAAATTTTCCTCCCCAGCCCCAAATGCCCGAAAAATCAGACCTAAAAAAGCGATTTTAGGTAATACCGCAAGACAAAAAAATCTGCTATACTGTCAACAACAGTACGGCAGATTTTTCTTTTTGACGAAATGCCGAAAGGAGTCTAATATGTTAAGCAGTTTATTACAAAACAATGTTTCGCCTGCGGTGGTCATACACGAGGAAGGGGAGCTATATAAGGTTGTAACCACCTTTGGCAAGACCTTTGAGCTACGGTACGGGTACTATGAAGAGTGCGACCGACAAAGCCCACTATGCAAACCGATCGTGATATACCCCGACTTCACAAAAGAGCCTGTTCATACGGATGATGGCAAGCCCTTCGTCACGATGATGCAGGATATCTGTGAGAGCTATGAGGGCAAAGCTTTGCGAACCCCCGACACGACCTGCGCCGATTGCAGATACTTCGAGCGGGGTGAGGATTGGTTTGGAATCTGTCAGTGTCCAAAGAACAAAAAGTCAAACGAATAGCCATTTGACGTCATGTGTGGAATTAATAAAGATCAACATATATAATTTGGAGGAAACAAAATGAAAACAAAAACCATGAAGATCACGGGCATCATTTTAACTCTTGTCATGCTCGTTACAATACTTGGAGTATTCTCACTGAGTGCAAGCGCGGCAGAGGAGCCCATTCCTCCCTGCGACCACGCGGGGCACACCCAGACCGGTTGTACCGCCTGCGGCGCGATCGACGAGAGCATTCATAGCTATTCAAACGGCTTTTGCACCGTCTGCGACGCATACGAGGCACCCACGCTGAACGGCGACGGCTACTACGAGATCGACAACGCGGGCAAACTTTATTGGTTTGCCTACAAGGTGGATAACGAATACGACACCTACGGCGCTATCAATGTGATTCTCACTAAGGACATCACGATCAACGAGGGCACCGTCACCGCCGAGTCCACCGGAATGCGGGCCTGGACCCCCATTGGCGACTGGGATCATCAATATGGCGGCACCTTCGACGGCAACGGAAAGACCGTTTCCGGCCTGTACTACAATGACAACGGAAATGATAATTCCGAATATGTCGCGCTGATTTCCTGTATGGCTGAGAGCGGTGTCGTGAAGAATGTGACTGTCACCAATTCCGCTTTTGTCGGCTATCGGTTTACTGCCGCCATTGTCGGTTATAACTTTGGTACGGTAACCGGCTGTATCAACGAGGCGTCCGTCTCTGGCTCCACTTATTCCGCCGGTATCGCCGCGAATAACAGAGGCACGGTGGAGCTGTGCGGCAACACCGGCACCATCCATGCGTGGGCTGTGAGCGGCGGTATCGTGGCAAGAAGCATGAGCAACGGGTCGGCACAAGCTGCCGTGGTCAAAAACTGCTGGAATACCGGCAGCATCAGCAGCGAAGACAGCACTGCCGGCGGCATCGCCGGAGAGAACTCCGCGCTGGTCAGCACCTATGCTTTTGCCGAGGTGCGGGATTGCTGGTCCATCGGCAGTGTTTCGGCACCGGAGGCTGTCGGCGGCGTGACCGGCGATAACTGGCGCGCCCGCGTTTCCAACTGCTACTCCGTCATGGCTCCCGTGGGTGTGCTGGAGCAGGGAGCTTACACCGACGAAGCCGAGCAGAAGACGGATGCGCAGTTCGCCTCCGGCGAGGTTGCATACAAGCTCGGCTCCGCTTGGGGACAGACCATCGGTGAAAACGGCGATGCGTATCCCGTATTCGCAACCGATGCAAACAAGGTATATCAGCATACCAATTGCGACAGAGTAACGTATTTTTATACAAACAATGCTACTGAAACGATCACCGAGCATCAGGAGGGTGCTACCGCGGCAGATTGCTTCGACGAAAACGGCGTATGTCTGACCTGCGGTACGCAGGCGGTTGCAAGCCTCACCACCGCGGACGCAACGCCCGTTGTGACATACTACCTCACGCTTGAAGATGCGTTCACAGCGGCACAGGGTGCTGATGGATCGACAATTACGCTTCTTGACGATTGCATGCCCACAAACCTAGACTGGTTCCAGATCAATTCCGGCATCTTTACCATTGATCTGAACGGTAAGAACATAGGTAGCTACAATATTTCCACC
>JAFTSR010000199.1 GCA_017467225.1 Clostridia bacterium
AGCCCCCCCGTGTATTTGCCGTCTTTGCGGCGGCGGGAGTAAATATTTCGGCTGCGTCGAACTCGCCCGCCCTACAAAAAAACCGTTGCGAGATCCGGTCGACTTCGCGCGCTTCGCCGCGCTCCGCTCAGGATGACGCAAGGGAAAGAACGGCGTATATCTCGACAGCCTGTCTTTCCATAGAAAGCCCTGCAGTTTTCGCCGTCCTTTTTGAGGCGGCGAAAGTAAAGTTTCCACAATGCAACAGCCGCGTGCGATTTAGCCAAATGATTTCATCATTTGGCGGTAGCACGCGAAATGGGGGGGACATGGGGGGCCTCCCCCATGCGCGTTTTTTGGTTAATTTTTGGGGCGCGCCAAAAATGAACAACAAGCCAACCAACAATAGAAATCTTTGTTCGCACCATCTTAATTCACGCAAATTCCGACTCCTCATCCGTCACGGCTACCGCCTTAACATCATGGCATTCCCCATGCTCCCACTCTGAAATGTTCTTCCCCCCTCTTGACACCGTCCGCGCGCCGTGATATAATGAAAAAAATAAAACTTCGGAGGTTATTTCTATGAAAGTTGTTCTCATTCTTTGCGACGGTATGCGCCCCGACGCGCTTTCCCATATCCCCGAGGCGCAGGACATGATGCAAAAGGCCGCCTACGCGCCCGACGCGCAGACCGTCATGCCCTCGGTTACGCTGCCCTGCCATATGTCGCTGTTCCATAGCGTCGATTCCGACCGCCACGGCACCACCACCAACGATTATATGCCGCAGGTGCGCCCCATCCCGGGCCTTTGCGAGGTGCTCGCTCGCGCCGGCAAGAATTGCTCCGTTTTCTACGACTGGGAGCAGCTACGTGACCTCACTCGCCCCTCCTCGCTCTATAGCGCCTCCTTCCGCTCGGGCGGTAAGATGAGCTATGCCGTCTCCGATCGCCTCTTGAGTGATGAGGCCATCACCAAGCTGACGGGCGAGCCGATCGATTTCGCCTTTATTTACATGGGCGACCCCGACGCCACCGGCCACGGACACGGCTGGATGGGCGAGGAATATGTCGCCTCGGTGCAGCGCTGCTGGAGCAATATCGCGCGTATCGCAGCGGCGCTGGACGATGACACCGCGCTGATCATCACCGCCGACCACGGCGGCCACGGCCGCGGCCACGGCGCCGACATCCCCGAGGATATGACCATTCCTGTGTTCGTCAAGGCGCCCGGCTTTGCCCCCGGCTCGACGCTGCAGGGCGTCAACATCAAGGACCTCGCACCCACCGTCGCCACGCTGATGGGTGTCGCTCCTGACGCGGCGTGGGAAGGAAAATCGCTGATCTGAGGTGAAATGTATGAAAACTGTCGATATTTTGATCTTCGGTGGGCAGAGCAACATGCAAGGACAGAGCGAGAGACTGTCCGAGCGTGAGATCGTTTCCCGTGCGTGGGAATATCGCTACCTGACCGATGCCCTGATTCCGCTGCAAAATCCCGTGGGAGAGAACATCCGCGCCGACGGCACGCGCGGCGAGGACGTCACGCCCACCACCGATATTGCCGCCTGGCTGGCGGAGCACGCGCTTGGCGCGGCCTGCTACGGGCATACCAACCTCCTTCCTGCCTTTTGCCGCGCCTACACTCAGGCCAGTGGCAGGGAAGTGGTCGCCGTGCACGCCGCCAAGGGCAGCACGACTGTCGCGCAGTGGCTGCCCGGCACGGACGGCTACCGCCTGCTAAAAGAAAAAAGCGCCGCTGCCATCGCTTGTGCGCGCCGCGCCGGATGTGCCATCGGCAGCGTGTATCTGATCTGGCTGCAGGGCGAGAGTGATGCGATTTTCTCGACCCCGTGCGCCGATTACAAGGCGCGCCTGGGTGCGCTTGCCGACGCGTTGCGTGCCGACGTTGGGCTGGATGCCGTGGGCGTCATTCGTGTGGGACGCTTTACAGGGGACGCGCGCGACGACGTGATCCTTTGGGCACAGGACGAAATTTGCGCCGAGCGGGAGGATTTTGTCCTGCTGACCGACATCGCCGCCGAGCTTTGCTCCCGTCCGCAGGCCATGAATCCGCACGTCGCCGGTCATTACAGCGCCGCGGGTCTGGAGATGCTGGGAGCGGCAGCGGGAACCACCCTGGCAAAGAGGGCGCAGATGCCGCACCGGATGTAACCGCTGTTGAAAGGGGAATTTTATGAGACTTTGTGTTGCAATTCCATGTTTTTTCGGAAATCTTGATTTTTGTGACGCGCTGCGCAAGACGCGCGAGCTGGGCTTTGACGCGGCGGAGACCTACAACTGGCGCATGCTTGATCTGCCTCGTGTCAAGGCGGCGATCGACGAGAGCGGCGTGGAGCTTTTGAGCATGTGCACGACGGACTTTCGCTTGACGGTGCCCGAGGCGAGAGCGGAATATCTTGCCGGGCTGCGCGAGAGCTGCGAGGCGGCAAAGGTGCTGGGTGTCAAGCGTCTGATTACGCAGGGTGGCCCGGATACCGGTGCACCCCGGGCGGAGCAGCAAGCGTCCATGCTTCGCACGCT
>JAFTSR010000200.1 GCA_017467225.1 Clostridia bacterium
GATGTGCGAGTGAACGTTACCGTCGGAGAACAGACCGATAAAATGCAGCGTGGAATTGTTTGCTTTGACACCGTCGCGCAGCGCGGTCCAAGTATCGGAGGTGAACATTTTGCCGGACTCGATGGAGTTGGATACCAGCTTTGCACCCTGTGCAAAGATCTGACCGGAGCCCAGCGCGTTGTGACCGACCTCGGAGTTACCCATGTCGTCATCGGAGGGCAGACCAACAGCGGTGCCGTGCGCCTTGAGAGAAACGGTGGGATACTTTGCCATCAGTGCGTCCAGCGTGGGCGTATAGGCCGAGCTGACAGCGTTGGCAACCGTGTCGGGTGCAATGCCGACGCCGTCCATGACGATGGTTACGACAGGACCGCGGATGCCTTCAAAATTCTTGAGCTTGGTGAGTTGTTTCATAGGGATTCCTTTCGTATATTGAATTGAATTTGTAACAAAGAGAAGCTTAATGCGACAGAAGAAAGTCCTTGCAGCGCGCGGCGATTTCTCGCAGATCGCGGTAGGACTGTCCCCAGTAGGTGTGCAGATCAGCGCTGACGCCGACGGCATTCAATCCATATCGCTGTGCCAGAAAAACGGCACGGTACAGATGATAGGTCTGCGAAACGATGATGACGGTTTGATAATCGCCCGTCGCAGCAAGATTTTTCATGCTGTCAGCGGTGGAAAGTCCGGCGGGATCGGTCAGGATCGCCTCCTCGGGCACACCGGCATCCATGGCATATTGCTTCATCACGCCGACCTCATCGTAGCTGTCCGGGTGTTGACTGTCACCACTCATGATAAGAACAGGCGCGCAGCCTTGCTCGTACAGCGCAATTCCTTGCAAAATGCGGTCGCGCAGCATATCCGACGGCGTACCGTCCGAACGGACTCCTGCACCCAGAACGATGATGCAATCAGCCGACATGGGCGTTTCGTGCACATCGTACAGACGATCACGCGCCGAGTGGCGAACGGTCGCGTTGATGCAAAGCACCGTCGCGCCGAGCAGCAAGATCAGCCCAAGCGTCACACAGCCAATCCATAACAGCAATCGGCGGCGCTTACCGGTATTCTTACTTTTGCGTAGCATTGAGAACGGCCTGCGTAGCATCGTCTAAATACTCCGCATTGTGACCCTCGATCTGACCTGCGTCAACCAAAGCAGCAAGCGCGGGATCGATGGGAAGTCTGCCAAGGAAGGGAACGTCATAGCGAGCGGCGATCTCCTCAATATGGCTCTCGCCGAAGATATGAATCTCCTTGCCGCAATCGGGGCACTTGACGTAGCTCATGTTCTCGACCAGGCCAATGACGGGAACACCCATCATCTTTGCCATATTGACCGCCTTTGCGACGATCATGGAAACCAGATCCTGAGGGCTGGTGACGATGACGATACCGTCCAGGGGAATCGACTGGAAAACGGTCAACGGCACGTCGCCGGTGCCGGGAGGGCAGTCAACGACCATATAATCGATATCGCGCCAAAGCGTGTCAGACCAGAACTGCTTGACC
>JAFTSR010000201.1 GCA_017467225.1 Clostridia bacterium
CTCACCCTGGCTGCCCGTGGTGACGATGGTCAGCTCCTCGGGACGGTAGCGCTTGATCTCGGACAGGTCGATCAGAAGGCCGTCCGGCACGGTCATATAGCCAAGCTCGGTGGCGGCACCGACGATGTTGATCATGCTGCGACCGGTGATGGCCACCTTTCTGCCGTGGCGGGCGCTGACGTCGATGATCTGCTGCACGCGGTGGACGTTGGAGGAGAAGGTCGCAATGACCAGTCTTTTGTCGGTATATCGGGAGAAAATGACCTCCAGCGACTCACCAACCTTGCGCTCCGAGGGGGTGGAGCCGGGACGCTCGGCGTTGGTGGACTCGCACATCAGAAGCAATACGCCCTCGCGACCAAGCTCGCCCAGGCGTCCGATGTCCATCATTTCGCCCTCAATGGGGGAAATATCCAGCTTGAAGTCGCCGGAATGGACAATGGTGCCAAGAGGGGTGCGGATGGCCAGCGCGCAGGCGTCGGCGATCGAGTGATTGACGTGGATGAATTCCACGCTCATCTCGCCGGCAGGAATGACGTCGCCGGCATTGACCTCATACAGCTTGGGCGTCCAGGCCAGCGTATGCTCCTCCAGCTTGTTGCGGACGATACCCAGCGTCAATCTCGTGCCGTAGATGGGCGGATTGATGGAGCGCAGCACGTAAGGGATCGCGCCGATGTGGTCCTCGTGGCCGTGGGTCAAAAAGATGCCGCGGATGCGATCCTTGTTGTTTTCAAGATAGGTGATATCGGGAATGACCAGGTCAATGCCGGGCATGTCCTCCTCGGGGAAGCCCATGCCGCAGTCGACGACGATCAGATCGTCCTCGTACTCAATGGCGGTCATGTTCTTGCCGATCTCGCTCAGACCGCCCAGGGGAATGACGCGGATTTTGCCGGTCGGTCGGCCGCGGCGACCCTTGCGCGCGGTGCCGGGCAGCGTTTGCGCGTGCTCAAAGGGAGCGGGAGCCGCGGACGCTTGCGGTGCGGGAGCGGTCTTGGATACCGGCTCCTTTTTGGCGGAAGCGGCTTTTTTAGCAGTATCGGGCGTGGGAGCGGCCGGCTGCTTGGACGGATGAGCTGCACTTGCGTGAGCGGCGCTCTTGTCGCCGCCCTTAGCGGTGCTCTTTTCGGGCTTGGCCGCCTTCTTGTCGGCAATCTCAGGCTCAAGCATAGCGACAAGTCCGCCTGCGCGATGCAGGTCGGCGTCGGACATCTTGCCGCCTCTTTGGTGGCGCGGTGCGCTCTTGCGCAGCGGCGTGCTCTCCAGCTCCGAGAGCAGTTCGTCGCGCGTGACGCTCTCGACGATGGCGGCCTTGTTGGGTCGCTTGTTGCTGCTGCCGCGGCGGTGCTTGGGTGCTTGCGGCTTGGAGCCGGGCGCGGAGGGCTTCTTTTCTGTGTTGTTTTGATTTTTTGCCATACAAATCATCTCCACACTGATATACAGGCAGAGATATCTCCTTTTTTTGAATTTTGCTCTGATCTCCGGTCGCCATCGGCTCCGCGGCGGACGCGCAAAAAAGCACGCAAAGATGCCCGCCTGCCACACTCTCGCGCGGCGGTCGGGAACCGATGTTGTAAGTATGGGGTGCGGTGCGGTGCATCCTGCCGCGTCAAACGATCACAACGCGCAGAACGAGAGGCCGTGAGTGGGATGGCCGGATTACCACCGTATCACACCGATAACGGACAATTCAGTACCTCTATTATATACCATAATTGCCCGTTTGTCAATATCTTTTTTGCGGGAGAGGAATTTAGATGGTGCGAACATAGATTTCTAACGGTAATAGGTTTTTGCCGATTTCTTTGTCACACGACAAATGAAGCGATGTTACGCTGTGCGAAACGCGAAAGAAAACGAGTGGCTCCACAATGGTATTTATGCTCTATATTCCGTCTGCGGACAACTGTGGATTTCGCACCTGCCGTCCGCCCGAATAGTGGCGGCCGGCAGCAAGGGGGATATATAAGGGGGCGAAGTCCCCTTATACACGTTTTCTTCGGTTCACTTCTTTGGGGTGAGCCAAAGAAGTGAACAACAAATCCATTACCGTTATAATTCTATGTTCGCACTTGCCTAATTCGCCTTCCTGCCCCACATGCCCTACATCATCCCCATTGCCCAAACCAGCCCTATAACAGATCCTCCCACCAAAAGACCGACCAAAAACCCCGGCAGCTGCCGCAACATCCGGCGCATCGGCCGCTCTACCTTGCCCTTGGTCGCCGTTCGCGGCGTGAAGCTTTGATCCAAAATCCGATTTGCCTCCTCCAGCATGGTCGGTGATCTCTCACCCACACCCACCTCGCTGTCATCCCGTAGAATAAAATACGCCGTCTCAAATAAAGAGCTGTCCGCCGTCCGCAGCATGACCATACGTTTTTGTGCACCCTTGAGCATATGTTTCTTCCTTCACTTTCGTCGTTCTTTTTTCTGTATCGTAATGCGTTGCCGCATAGCCATTTTTGCCGATGATTTGCCGCTTCAAACAAATCCGCCGATTTTTTCTTGCAGCACCTGCACAATGCGCTGCGCCGCATAGCCGTCGCCGTATACGACGGATGGCTTGGCCAGGGAAAAACGCGCTGCCTCGTCCGCCAAAAGCTGCCCGATCGCC